>JALYHU010000208.1 GCA_030776345.1 Pseudomonadota bacterium
GCAGCGGTGTAGTGCTCGAAGATGTGTCCGCGAGTGGAGCGGAGATATTCGTTACGGCCAAAGGCCGAAAACGAAGGTGCCTGGTAGCTAGGCATTGGCTACTCCCCCTCGGGATCGACGCCGAGACCGACAAGGGTCTTGGCAAACTTGGATGCTTTGAGCTTGTCCGGGTCGGAGACGCCTGCCGTCTTGAGCATCGCGTAGCCCTGCTTGGCCAGCTTGATCTTGACTGCGTTGTCGTCGGTCTCCCCGTTGGGGCCAGCGGGAGTTCCCGTTCCGGGCGCGGTGGCGAAGGTCTGGACGGGCGCTCCGGTGTAGAGCGCGTCCTGTGCGGTGAACTGGTCGGCGCTCAGCGTCTTCGCGAATGCCTTGAGTCCCTCGACCTGAGCCGGGACGATCTTTTTGGCGGCGAGCCAGCTATCGACCTTGGCGTCGCGCGCGGCAAATTCTGCCGTCTCGACCTCGGTCTTGAGCGTGTCGCGCTCTGCCTCGGCGGCGGTCTTTGCCGCTTCCGCGTCTGTCGCGCGCTTTTCGGCGGCAGCGAATGCAGACTGGATAGCAGCAACATTGTCGCGCTGTTTGTCGTCAACCTCGATGGTTGTGTCGGCAAGCGCGAACTGGATAACGGCCACGGTGTCTCCCGAATGGTTGGAAGGATTTGCGTTCCCCGCCTGGGGAGAAGGTGTCGCATTGGGATCACCGTTTGGTGTTTGTCCCGCTGCGCTATCTGAATCTTGCATGATTGCAGTAAGCGCGTCAACTACCTGCTGCAAAGATGTTTCCGTGTCTACGTCGCCAGCATACATGTCTTTGAGGTTATGCAGGTCAAGCAGTACGTCCTTAATCATGCTCGACCCGTCATTACCATTTTGGTCGGTTGGCGAAATGCGCTCACCCGTCATTGGATCAAAGCGCCAATTCGGGTCCTGGCCAGGCTTCGCGGCGGCGCCCTCCGGCTTGCGCACGGCGGCAGATTTGCTAGCCGCATTGCCCACGGCGTAGGTCTCGATCTGCGCGGCGTAAAGACCCTCGACCGCAGGAATGTCACAGAATGCAACACCCAGAATTGCGGGAGAATAGTCATTACCGTCGTTGTCGGTGTAGCTGCCGACCTCGGCGCTGCGCGCGCGGTACGTCTTGGACGTGTACTTCTGCACTGCCGACTCTTCAGTGAACTCGATGTCCGCAACCAGGAAGTTGCCGTCACGGCGCACGTCGGTGAAGTAGCCAACCACAGACTTGATAGAGCGTGAATGATCCTCACGGACCGGCACGTTAGGGAGCAGTCCCTTTTCGACAAGCGTGTGGTAATTCACGGCCATCTTGTCAAGATCGGCGCGAGTGTAACGGCGGCGCACTCCCTCGGAGTCGGCAAATGAGCCCGAGCGAAATACACGTAGGCCGATCAACTTATTGCCGACCATTTTTGGATCGCTGTTGATTTGCACAGCGCCAAAAACGTCAGTGAGTACAGCGGGCATCGTTACCTCCGGCAATCAGTGTTGCATATCGACAATAGATGTGTCTCGCAATACGCGGGCCTCCATGCGCGATTCCTTCGGAAGCATGCGCACGCGGTGACGGCGGTGGCAGTCACGACACGACACAATGAACACGCCGAAGTAGATGGTCACCGAGCGGTCCCGGAACAGAATTTTGTAGCAATATCGGCCATTCTCCCAGCCGTGCGCCCCCAGCGTGCTGTTGCTGCGACACATGCAACGGTGGCGTACGAACCCGTCAACCGTCAGGTCGTTGGTCAGCGTGGAGACATCGACCATTCCCTCCACTATGAATCTTCCAAATGTGGATCGGAGTCCGGCTCTATCCCGTATTCAGAAAACGCATTGTTCAATGCGTTCAGTGAGGTCTCCAAATCCTTCGGCTCGGCCAGGGCATCGAGCACGTCGGCCTGTAGGCCAGAGAAGAACTGTTCCACGACCTGTTGGTCAGTGCCCTCGGCCATCATCGCGTTCACGAACGCGCCCTTGTAGCCCACCTTCACATTGGAAAAATCAGGGTTGCCCTTGGCAAACGCTTTCTCCACCTGGCCAACGAGGCGCTCTCGGGCCGAATGTAGAGCGGTGCGCGGCGACGGCACGGTGCGCCCAGCCGGATTCGGATTCGGATTACCCGCTGGCGGTTTAGGAGGACTCAGTAATGCCGCCGTGCGCTGAGTCTTGACGCCAGGGTGGATGCGTGGATCACCCCCAGGTTGGGCCGGGTCAGGCTGCGTTGGTTCCTGCCCCTGCAACTGTGCAATTTCCTGAACTCCGAGCCCGAGGTAAGCCCCGAGGTCTTGGAGTCCTTGCTGGTTGAGTTGCGCCGCTCCGTTCTGTAGCAGAGCTTGGAGGATCGTCACCGCGCCATCATCACCGAGGCGACCGAGGACACGGAAACGAATCTGCGCCTCGGGAGCGTTCGGCCCGAAGTTGATGTCCTTGAGTTGTTTGATGATGTGCTTGTCGATGTAGTGCTTTTTGTCGCCCACGAGAGCGTTGAGCATGTACTGAAAGACCTGCATGTGCATGTCGCCAAGATTGTATGAGCCTTTGGACCCCGTGCGAAAGAGCAACACGGGAGTGAAAAGAGCTAGCGACTTCTCTTCGTCCAGGCGCTCGATATAACGGTCGAAATCAACACCGCGCATCTGGGATTCGAGGTACTTGATATCCCATAGAGGGTTGCCTTTTTCGTCCTTCTCGGACGGCATCGACACTGTGCCACGGCTGCGCAGGCCAGCTAGGGTCTGCTCCATCATGGCGCGACCCGAGATTGTCTGACCGCTCGACGTGGTTACCTCTTCGTCGGCGGGGTACGTGCCCACGGCGGTGGGCTCGCCGAAGCGCTCGAAGTAGCGGTTTGTGAACAGGTGGATCAACTGCGAGAAGAACCACGCTGGAAACGCGGGGCGCAGGAGCTTGCGCCCGTACATGTTTCCGTTCTCCATGAGCATGGGGTACCAAAAACAGTTCTCGGCAGGGATCGTCGGCTCGCCGCCGAAGTCGATCCCGTCGAACTTGTAGATGCTGGCGCCCATTGAACCGTTCGGCTTGGTGATATTCCAATGCACGCGCGACATCTCAGGGATGAGGTCCTTGAACTCTTTGATCTCGTAATACTTGGAGTTCTTGTCCAGGTCGAACACCTTGACGGTCGGCGCGAAGCCACACCAATCGGCGGTGGAAAGTGAGCGAATCAGGGGGAACCAGACCTTGCGCAGCCCGGTCTCGATCACGTCTGCGATGTTCTGGTCTTCACACTCAATGGTCCAGTCGGCTTGCGCCACGATGAACATGAGGATGAGCAGGGACGCCGACAACTGGTAGTCGTCGCGCATCTGGCGGTAGTCCTGCAATGTCAGTTTCGAGAGATCAAAAGTGAGAACGGAACCACCGGGGAGGCGGGCGTAGTACATCCCGTCCGGTCCCCAGGTGCCGAAACGATCACCCGTGCTCGGTGCCGGAGCCTTGCGAAAGTGACTGGCCCGGATAGGATCGGCCAGAGAGTTGCCGCGAGCTACGAGCAATTCGTTATCGAATGCCATGTGTTCCCCGCCTGGGTATGCGTTTGCTGACATACTCATCTGAGTATGCGTTTCGATACTAGAGCAAAACGTGGCGCTACGATGGGCCGAACGCAAGAATGGAGACGCTGTGTCCTTTCCGACCGACCTGGGTACCATACCCGGCTACCGCTATAGCGACTGGACATGGCCAATCACGGGCGTCTCAGCGAACGGAACCGCTGTCGATTACACAGCATATGGTGTCACCTGGACAGGACAGGCGAAGCGCACTACTTACGACGCGGCGCCACTGACCATCACCATTGATTCTAGTTTGGCAGTAGCGGGACAAATCACGCTCAGCATGCCGAACGCGCTGACCAAGAATGCACCTGACGTTATGTACTTTGACATCTTTGCCACGACTGTTGGCGGGCTCCGCAATCCAGTATTCAGTGGTGTCATCAATTTCTTCGGCAACTACACGGGGACGTAATCATGAGTCAAACAGTCACGTACCCAACCACGAACCCCACTGCCGCTGCGGGTAAGAGCGTCATCACCTACAACGGCCCTCCTGCCGATACGCGAGCGGTCAAGCGTGCCGTCGTGCGTGCGCGCTACGAGTCTGACCGGCGCAACACGCAGCCCATCTACGCTGGCGGTGGCGTGGTGACAGTGGCAGGCTCGTTGAACGCTAGTTGCACAAAGCAGATTTTCTGGGACGCTTCGGGGATAGCCAATGGCGCAACTCGCGTGGCTACCGCGCTAGAAATGGCGGGTATGCCGGTCGATATGGGTGTGCCAAACCAGGGCCATTACATTTACCGCTCAGCCGGCGTGAATGGATTTATGTATGTATCGCCTGTGCCAGACCCGACGGTTATTCCTGTGGGCAATGCGCAAGTACAGGTGGGTAAGTACCGATTCCGCACAAACTCACCGATCTCTGCAATAGGTTTTTACGCAGCCGGTGGTGCCGTCGATGGTTACAAAATCTATATCGACGGGCAACAGGTTTCGGTAAGGCCGACAGCGGCGGTATTCATCGACTATGTGCATTTCTCGTTCACTGACGGTCTGTATCACGAGATCGAAATTCGTACGTCGGGCCTGTTCTTCGGAGTTTTCTGGAATCCCATCTACGATTTCGTCAAGCCAGACGCGCCGGACAATCGTTTGACCGTTTACACGATTGGCGATTCTTACAGCCAGCCGCTCGTGTTCACTGACGCAGGCGTGGCAGGCGGGGTGAATGTAGAGGGTCTCGTTCAGCAGATCGAGGATTATCTCGGTGCTGGCGATCATTACATCGACGCGATCGGTGGCACCGGGTTCAACAACCGTTTCGCTTCGGGAGCACAGGCGCCGAACAATAGCTACCTTGACCGACTGGCGTCCATGCAGCGTGTGGCAGCGTCGTGCGACTTGCTCATCATCCCCAACGGACCGGCCAACGACTATTTCCACGGCTGGACCCAGGCTCAGTGTGTCTCGGCCATCGTGCAATACCTGGCGGCGTACCGAGCCCTGAACCCGAGCGGCACGATCGTCTACGGGGCCGGGCATACCCCGCCGAGCTTCGGTGCTGGAGCGCAGGCGTTCTACCGAGCCGTGATGGCTCAGTTGGTCACGGCAGCCGCAGCCATCGGCGTGTACTACGTGGACAACTCTGGCTGGCTCACCGGCACAGGATTCTACGGAACTTCGTCTCCCGGTCCTGGCTACAACACAGTGAGTGGCAGCAATCAACTCACCTCCACAATCGGCAACTTTGGCCCGCCCAACGTGGGACAGACAATCGTCGCAGCACCCGGCATCCCGGCAAACACAAAAATCCTTTCCGTTGCTGGCGGCACTGGGCCAGTGGCGACGATGAGTGCAACCGCCACGGCAACCGCAACGGGCATCACCTTGACGACGTTCGACAATCGCAACGGAAGCGGCAACACCGACTGGGCAGTCGGCGCTGACGGGACACATTGCACTGGTCTCGGCTACCGCTATTTGCAAGCTCGCTTCGCGGCCAAGGTTCGCAAGGCGCTGTCCGACGACGGCACCCTGCTCAATACCATTCTCTAGGAGGCATGATGACCGAGGTCGATACGCCGAGCACGAGTGAGGAAACTCCTGTGGTTGATGTCGCTCAGGACGACGCATTAACTCGACAGATAGCCGAACGACGCAAGGCATTAATGGACCACTACAAGGACGGCCCGATTACACATGACTGAGCCCACTCCGCAAATAGACCCTGCCATGGCGGCGCGCATGGCCGCTAACGCCCCCATCAAGCCCGCCGAGGCCGCAGCAATGGCGAAGGCTGTCCTAGACGCTGAAACGCTTGCCACGGAAGTACGTGCTCCCGTTGTGGAAGGGCACTAGCTCCAACTGGAACTCGCCATCGCCTGGCATGTAGGTCACGACGCACATGCCGTTCTGCCAATCCTCCGGGCGCATTATCGGCGTCCCGTCAGACTGGGTTGACGACTTGGTTGACGGAACTGCACCGTCGATGCGGCAGAGGCACCCCGGCGATGCGGCCAGCGTCGTGCGCGGACCTTTAGGCGTACGCCACGTCTTGTGTTGACGTGCGATGCGATGGATGTGTCCTTGGATGACTGAGACACGTTCCTCATCAACGACTTGCGCAACCTTTAGGCGCTCACCATGGACACAGGCCAAGCGGTCATTGAGCCAGGTAATTCCGGCTGGATAACCCTCGACATACTTGACTCCGAGTTCATCGAGCCGCAACAGGTTTGGCACGGACAGTACAGGCCACGACTCGGGTGTATTTGCTTGGCGTAAGCGGAGCGCTGCGCGGGCGTTTGCGATGACGTGCTTGGCGAGACGGCGGTCATGATTACCCTCGATCAACTCGATTTCGGTGTCGTCGCGCGACACTTCGCGTTGCTGTCCAAGGTACTCGTGTGCACGGTCGATACTCGCCTGGGTCGTGTTCGCAAACTCGGGGTCCTGCTCGAAGCGCGAGAACTCCGCAAAGTCGAGAAAGTCCCCCAGATTCACGACCTTGTCGGGACGTAGCGACTTGGTGATGGCCAACGCGAGCGCCATGCTCGTCTCGCAATGGAACGGGTCGAGTGTGCCGTTCAGTGCACGAAAGCCTATCTGGGGATCGGGGAAGATGCAGGCCGTCAGTGGCTCGCCAACGGCCTTAGGCTTAGCGGGCGAGCTACGAGGACGGACAGGCTTCGCCGGTTGCACCACGGGCCACTCAGGGCCGTCGTCCCATGTCGGCGCGAGGGTCACACCCGACATGTCAACGACATGCGCCTCGCCGTCTTCGTCCTTAAAAAATCCCTGCCAGAGCTTGACGTTCTGAATGCGGTCCACGTCGTCAATGTCGATACCCGAGCGGTCCAACAGGTCAGCAATCGTTCCGAGACGGTCGCGCTTGGACGGGACGGTGCTCTTGGCCTGAGTTTGCACGGCCTCATCAAGAAGTGACACGGCAACCACACACCTTAGAACGATGGCGGCGCAGCGTTGATTCGCTGCATTTGATTCCGCGCTTGTTGAGCATGTGCAGGAGAGTTACGTGCCACACGGCATCGTTGTCGAAAAGCGGCTGTAGTTCCTCGACCTCGGTCTTATCTGACATGTCGGCCAGGCCGCGTCCGACCGCACATAAGATAGGAGCAGGGGTGCGGCGAGCCTGCGCTCGCTCAGTCTGTATCAAGATCGCTTCGTCCAGCATCCGGTTCACGAAAACTCCTATGCCCAGGGCGATGAGGGAATACCCTCGCGCCAGTTCGGAATTTGTGGTGCGTGTAGATCATCCAGATTACGGCCCCCCAGAACGTGAGCGACGGCGCCCGAGGCTTGAGTGGTGGTGCGCGGCTGGGACGAGCGCGGTCCGGCGCTCACACGATTCCAGCGACCAGACATCATGAGGTTGTGTACGACTCCCGCAAGCGCATCGGAGCAATCCTTCGTCCCTCCTGGGGGATGGTCAACCTTCTGCCCGGTGGGCGTGTAGCCAAGCTCACTCAATTCTTTCACAATCACATCACATTCGCGCACGTCCGCGCGCTTGTGAAGATCAAACACGCCGGGTATCTCGATGCGCTCTTCGTAGATCGCATCGCGCAAGTCCTGGTACGGAAGCATGAGTTTGTCCACCGACAACAGGTCGGACTCGATGTGGCGCTTGCGGAACATCTGCATCGTGTCCGTGCTCTGGAAGCCGTCGAGCGTGACCTTTTTGATGCGGAAGCCGCGCGCCTGCATGTCATACATAACCTGGCGAATCTCGGAGATTTCAAGCTGACGGCCAGACGGCGGGCGTAGGCGGGCGATGAGGTCGATGACGATGAACGGCTTCGGACCTTCCTCGGTCTCCACCACGCCCGTGACGTGTCCTATCGCGATGCCAGCGCAGTCACCGCTCTCTGCCGAGTAAGCAATGTCAATGTGCCCGTAGCGCTTGAGCCCGTCCTGGCAACGCAACATGGGGTTGAGCCCACCCTTGATCCACGGCTGGACACCAAAGCGCGCCGCGTCATAGCGCGAGCGCGCTGCGAAAATCTTGTCCACATTGCGAATGAAGGGGTCACTCACCTTCGGTGGGATGCCCGCCAGGTCACGGAGCGCCTTATCGGGATCGACCTCGAAATCGCGAAGGTACTCGATAGGGATTTCGAGCAGGCCATCGGTCGTGATGCCGGTTTTGGCAACCTCGTCCACATGGATAATTCGACTGCGCAGTTGGTCGTAGTAGAACTTCTCGCCGCAGAACTTGTCAGCGTCGAGTGAGTCCCAGATCGCGAGCTTGATTGCGTATGTGTCCGCGCGCCCCATGAACTCGTTGTATTTACGCTGGGCGAACCCACCCTCGGACTTCATCTGGCCGATGAGCAGGAGGAAGCCACGGTCACCGAAGCGGGACGTGATGCGCGCGTGGATCGTGCTGTAGCCAGCCTCGGCGTAGTCCTTGGTGAGCGTTTTCTTATGTGAGTCCATCTCGTCCAGCACGCCGCCGAGGACGTTGTAACCCTCGAACGTGGTCTCCAACGAGTCGCCGGGGATGATGTTGATGTTCTTGTCCGTGAACTCGATCTTGTTCTTGAGGGCCTTGTTGCGCGGGTAGCGGTCGCGGAACCAGGGCGAGTTATCAATGCGCGACTTCGTGTCGTGGAAAATGACATCGAGCGCTTGGCTCGCCTTGGTGGACATCTGCATGAACGCGATGGCCGAACCGGGCAGGAGGTCGTAGTAGTCCTGCGGGTCCTTGAGACACAGCGTGCAACACGCCATGTAAGTCAGCACCACCGAGGCGATAGTGGTCTTGCCGATCCCGATGCCACCCGTGATGAGCGCTTGCGAATACTCCGCAATGTGCCCCGGTATGAACTCATCCCCGAAAATCTTCACTAGCTCGGCCAGCACGCGCTCGCGCAGATGCTTGCCGATGTTCAGGTAGTTGGGTCCACAGAACTCGGTGATGGTCGGCGGGCGTTCCTCGAACTCAGGATGGTCTATGAGCCAAGTGATGTCGGCAAGGAATCGTTCTTCACTAACCATCGCTCGGCGTCGCCTCGATCATGCCCTTCTCGCGCGCAAGCTCTAGGATCGCCTCCGGCTTGATGGAGTCGCGATCTATGCCCGCTGCCTGTAGTTGCTTCACCACGTCGGCCACGAGAACGGCAGGGTTGAAAGTGTGTATCGAGCGGGCGTCTACGGTCACCGACGTGGCGGGTGTGCGCTGTGACGGGTCGAGAATCTTAATCATCGTCTCGGCGCCACGCGACAGACTGTTCTCCAACTTCATTTGGTGCTCCGAGCGTTTTACCACTTCGTCAGTGCCGAGGTCGGCAATGTCGTCGTCGTCCCATGCCTCACTGACGCGGCCCAGGCGCGCGGCTTGGTGGGACAGCACGGCAGACAGCGCGAGCCGAATCTGCTCGGCGTCGCGCGACTGGAAGAGACGCGCCAGTTCTCCTGCGGGTGAGCCAGGCAAGATACACAACCCTCCGTCGCGGAAATAGCGACATTTGTCCTTTAGTGAACAAGGGTCGCACAAAATCTTGTCATAGGTGGTTTTCTTGCGCGGCTGAATAGGAACGTAGGGCAGGTTGGTGATGGGCTCGACCAAGGCATATGGCTCGACCGGCTCGCCGCCGATGGCGGTGACCGTCTGTGGCTGGGTGTCCGGGTCGTGCTCGGGAACGCCTAGACGCACTTGCATTGGAGAATGCGAAATGTTCGGCGTGAACTTCGGCGCGAACAGGCCCATCGGGTCGGGGCGATGAATGCGCCGCGTGTTGATGAGAGCGTCCGGCGACGAATAGTGCTCGGCAGCCCAGAGTGCCGCATTGAAATTGAAGACGACACGGTTCTCCACGCTCTCGCGCAGTTCAGGAATCGAACAACCGAGAACATGCACCCACTTGAGGCGCTTGAGTATCTCGGGGCCGTACACATTGAGCCGTGTGCCATTAGGCAGGGAAACGATTTTTTTCTGCGCAATCGCATATGGGTCGTAATCGACGGCCCGGAAGTTGAGCCCGAACATCGAACGAAATGTATGCATGTTGTGCAGATGTAACACCACATTGGGAAATGCCGCACCAACACGATGGAGAAAATCCATGACGCGCTGTTGGTCCGGGCCGCTGCGCTTGAACATTTCAACGATGAAGATGCGATCCCAGCCAGCAGAATCGTATGCGCGGCACATCTTGAGCAGGTCCTCGGGATCGGTCCATGCGCGCCAGGCCGGGGCTCGGCGCAGCGGCTTGGACAATCCACGCGCATCCGGCTCGGAATCGCGGTTGTAGAGCTTCGCCTCGTCGCCGTCGAGCACCCATAGCTGCCAGTTCACGACAGACGGCAGTTGGTCGTTCAGATAGTTGAAGGGGTGCTTACGCGAGGTACGGATCACGCTTATGTGATCGACGTACTTGTCGTATCCGAGGCGTGCCACCACGTCCTTGCCGACCCGGTGCGACTCGCGCCACCACACTTCGGTCGGCTCGTTCAGGGCGACCGTGCGGGTATAGGGCGCAAAGGATTTGCGCATGTCGGACGTGTCCATATCCAACAGGGCGTCGGATTGTGACTCTAGGAGCAAGTCCAGTTCGGAAGCCATGCCCACCCTTACATAAAGAGAGGCGCAGGAAGGATCACTGGCGAGGAAAGGAGCCTGCCCGCAAAAAACTCGCCTAACCAACCTTGCCGCACATCAGATGTCCACTTTGGGCAGATGCGGTTTAACGCCTCACTGAGAAACGCTAGCACGCACATCTGCTAATGCCGTAGCCGCAGCTTCGCGACCCTTGTTGTCGCGCGCCATGCAGAATTCGATGGCACACCGCAATTCGGATTTCCGGTCCTTCGAGAACACATTCGCGAGGATCATTTCAGCGATACGGAGGACATCCTCACGCTTGGTCACTTCGTAGCGGTACACCGGGCGCGCGTATGCCGCTCGTGCGCTCGGAGGGCCGAAGATAGCGTTGAGCGGCTCATTCACAGTGAGGGTCTCTATGTAGAGCCTTACTCCGAAGTAGAGCGCGTCAGAGGACTCGGAGCGCGCCGCCGCACCCTTGGAGATCACCACGCCACCGCGAGCCTCGAATGCTCCCGCTATGCGGCCCTTGTCTCGTTCGGACAGTTCAGACATCACGGTTCCTTCTGTGGAGTGGGCGGGTCGCCCCAGGTGCGGATCGTCGTGTCTCCGGTCAGCTTGTCCTCGGGACCAAGCTCATGAGTTGGCAGCACGACGTACGGGTACTGGATCGGGCCAGGCTTCGCGCCAACCTGCGACACGTCACCATTCTCAACCGGGGCTGTGTTGCCCCCAGGGACCGCGAGATTGCTCTGCGGGTACGGGAGACGGGGTGGCCCAATGCGCGCGATGGCGACCGGCTGGGCCTGCGGGAACGCGGGCTCGGTGACGTACGGCGCCACAGTCGAACCGATAGGCACGTCGGTGTTGTATGGCGAGCCGTTCGCGCCAGGCGCACCGTCATCCCACTCCATCGCCTGCTGACCCGAAATGCCGTAATGGCGGTGCGCGAACGTGCCCTCGTTGGTGCATGTGAAAACACGCCCACCGATGTCACGAAACGCGGTACAGGTCATGCGAAGAATGCCTCCGACTTGCGACCCTTGGCATCCTTGCCGGTCAAGAGGATTCTAGCTGCGAGGCGCTGATCTTCCAATATTCGCGTCTCGGCCAGGGCGTCCGCAGTGAACTGTTCCTGCGCCTTGTCTTCTACCTCATCGCCAGCCTTATTGAGTCGCCTCATTACCAACGCCTCCGCTTCAAGCGCGCCGCGTCACGAATTATGGAGGCGACGATAGCCCAGAAAAAAATGAATGTGCCGATGAGGAACGCCAGCACACCCCAGTAGGCGGGCATCACTGCACCGTCGAGTCGCCGGGGATGACTTGCTGGCCGTCGTAGGGGGTCTTGCCCGAGTGATCGTCGGGTTGACGGAAAGAACCATTGGCCCCTGGCTCGTTGTCGTTCCAAGACTGCCCCGGAGCGGGTCCCTTCGCATACGTGATCGAGCGCGCGCCGTAGCCGAAGTGGGGTACGGCGTGGCCGGGATTGAATACGCAGCGGTAGATCGCCCCACCACGTACCAGGAATGCCGGACAGAGGCTCACGACGGCCAGTCACTCGGATCATCCTGCACGGCGAGCGCCTCGTTGATGCACTTGTCGATCTTGTCCACCTGGCGTGCGCCGTAGAAGAACGGGGCGATGGCGAACAGGCAACAGATCAAGAGCCACACCATGAAGAACAGCGCCGCATGTTCGAGGAAATTCCAGCCGCTCATTGTGGCTTCGCCTCCATGTCGATTGCTGCCTGCGTGATGCGGGGCTCTTGCTTGATCCCGGCCCACGCCTCGCGAGAGACCTTGGCCATCTGGTCGTGGATCATATCCTTGCGCAGCTTCGTGCCCCGGAAGTTGGCAAGCACGTAGTCCTGTAGCTCAGTGTAGTAGCGCTGGCGCTTGCGGCCTTGTGCCTTGCGCTCTTGGTGCTCCGCGCGGCGCCGGTCGGAGCGGCACGGGCGAGTGGTGACCGCGATGCTCACCGGGTTGAGGGTCGGCAAGCTGGCCAGGTGCTCGTACCAGGGGCCGGTCTTGATGCGCGGAACGTGCCGCTCGGGCGGCTGGACCAGTTCATGCCAGGACGGTGCCGAGTCACGAGTCAGCTTGGCCATCGAGGTCTCCCTTCGTGATAGCGACCGGACGCGGGACGAGAATGGTCGCGCTATGAATCTGGCGCGCGTACTCGGCCACGATCTCTTGCGCGAGCGCGTGCGGCAAGCCACCCTGGTCCAGTTCGTCCCAGTACGCGATGACGGACTTGGCGACCTCCTGAACGTACTGCTCGTGGTTGGCCGTCACATGCACCTTGGCCTCAAAATTCATCGTGGGCGCTTGCATCGCGAGGACTCCAATCAATCGGGTGTTCCTTGAGGTAGTCGATCAGGTTGAGCGCGGCTTCGGTGCATTGCTGGGTATCGAACACGCCCGCCAGGTCCGGGCGCGACCAACACACCGAGGCCAGCCCGAGGGTCTGGAAAATGGCCTCGATGGGGTTCTCCCACTCCGGGAATTCGGGCCTTACGCGCGCCATGTCACGCCCCCTGGTCCGGTACCACAGACAGGTGCTTGACGGTGTTGACCGGCGACTTCTGTGCGGCCTTGTGCTGACTGCGCGCGGCGGCATGGTCACGCTCCTGCATGGCGCGCACCGCACCCTCGATGTCAGGCATGACGATCAAGTGGCCGTTCGGGCAGTTCTCGTGCTGCGGGCCATCGTGCGGCGCCACGTAGTCGATCTTCTGGTTCGGCAGGATGATGCTCGGCACGTTCGCGGGCGCCTTTTTGGCCGTGTAGACCACGTAGCCAGCAGTCATACGGTTGCGCCGGATGACGTACCACCCCAACTTCACCAAGTGCCACGCGACACCGATGCGCGAGCGGAGCGTGCTCTGCGCATCACCCTCAGCGTGCGGGTTCTGGGTCCACTTGATGTCCTGCACCTTGAGTTCGAGAACCCGTGGCTCCATGTCTCCTACTTCCTTGTCGATAGTCATTTTGGATGTACCTCCGATTCTACACAGGTTAGATTTCTGTGGGCAAGTCCAACCACTGTTTCCCCACATATTGATAGCCCATAGC
>JALYHU010000209.1 GCA_030776345.1 Pseudomonadota bacterium
CACCATCGCCTGGAGCAGTGTTGCGCCCTGGAGCGATCCACGACAGGTCGAGCAGGACCTGATTATTTCAAGGGCCATCGTCGATTTGTTTTCGGACGATATGTTGCGCAAAGAACTGCGCTTCCGCGGCGGCACGGCACTCAACAAGCTGCATTTTCCCTCTCCGCTTCGCTATTCGGAAGACATTGACCTGGTCCGTACGACTGCCGGTGGGATCGGCCCGATTCTCGATCGCATCCGTTTGGTATTGGAGCCTTGGCTCGGCCGTGCGGCCTTCGACCAGAGCCCCGTCGCGCCTAAGCTTCGCTTCCGCGTCCCACCAGAAGGAATGGAAGACAGCGGACCGCTTCGCCTGAAGCTTGAGATCAATACCTCCGAAATCGAAGCCCTTGATGGTGAACACCTCATCCGGTTCGCGGTAGACAACCCGTGGTACCGCGGTCACGCCGACGTCCCAACGTTTTCACTGGAGGAAATGCTCGCCACCAAACTCCGGGCATTGTTGCAGAGAGATAAAGGACGCGACCTGCTCGACCTCGGCCACGCGCTCAACGTCGCACCAATGCTCGACGATGGTCGTATCGTCCGGCTCTTTCTCGCCTATCTCGTAAAATCCAAGGTGCAGATCTCTCGCGCGGAAGCCGAACGTCGCATGTTTGCGAAGCTCGACGACCCGCGCTTCATGACAGATATTCGTCCTTTACTGCCTGTCGACATTGCCTTGCGGTTAACGGACCAAGTCATCATGGAGCACTTTGCCCAAGTCTTCCGTCGCCTGGTCTCCTTGATCCCCGGGAGAGCCTTGGGCAGGAGCCAAAGAACGGCTGCAGCGCCATGGATTTCCATCGTTCTCCTAAGCGCGTATTCGTGCCTTGGCCGACTGCTCGCCGGGCCACCTCACTGCGTCTTTCCGGACGTTGGATCGAGTGACGGATTCGGCCTCGTTCCCTCGGCGGCTGAGTAGGCCCGTCCTTGTTCTGTAACTGGAGCGTAAAATCATTCCGTCGCCGCCGGCGGATCGCTGGTCGCGTTATCCTGTGCGAGCCGAACTAGGAGTGATCGCCAATGAGCAGCGTGAATCTTGAAGCGCAGCTTGCCCAGTGTTCCGAACCTTGGCAACAACGGACTGTGTCAATGTTCAACGGCACGATGTCATGGTCGTCAAGGCCAAAGGCGAGTACGTGTGGCACAAGCACGACGACACCGACGATTTTTTCCTCGTGCTCAAGGGCAATCTGACGATCAGGCTGCGTGATCGCGACGTTCATCTCGGACCCGGCGAGCTGTTCGTCGTACCCAAGGGAGTTGAGCATTGTCCGGTTGCCTCCGACGAGGCCCACCTTCTGCTCATAGAACCATCTGGCACTCTCGAGACGGGAGATACCCCCGGCGCGCTCCTCATTGGTGCTGCGCCGCAGCCTGCGCGGCGCTAGCTCTCTCGGCGAATTATCTTAATCGTTGCTATACTGCTAGTTATCCTAATGTCTGTGCTGTAATCTACATTATGTTGGACTCTAAAGAACAGCTACAATACCTGTCGGAACTCGGGATTCGCCTCAAGACGTTGCGTCTCGCGCGTAATGACACCATGGCCATCTTCGCGCAGCGCCTTGGAGTGAGTGCAGGAACGCTCCGGGCGATGGAACACGGCACGGCCACGGTTCAGATCGGCGCTTGGGTCAATGCCTTGTGGGTTCTTGACCGTCTCGATGACCTGAACGGGGTGTTGGCCCAGAAGGAGAGCCTCCTCGAGCAAGTGCGCGCGCCGCGTACCCGCAGCAGGCAACGCGCGTCGAGGCGAGCTTGATGAAGCATATATTTGTCTGGATGCGACGCGCAGATGCCGCGATCCACCTAGTCGGGGAACTCGCCACTACGGCCCCGGACCGCAACAACGGGCGCTTCGAATCCGAGTTCGAATACACGCGCGCATGGGTGAACGGGTCTGGCGCCTTCGCGCTTGATCCGGCGTCTCTCCCCCTCGATGCTGCCCGACGGTTTCACGCCGACATGCTGTATCCGCCTCTGGGGGTATTTGAAGATGCGCTACCAGACGATTGGGGCCGGCGCTTGCTCGCCGCGGCGATCACCGCGGACGATGGCGGTTCGCCGACATTACCGGAGATGCTGCTGCGCATGCGCGGCGGAGGCACCGGAGCGCTCCTGTTTACGGCGACCGATACCGCCCCGCGACCCGACCAAAGCGTTGCAAGCACGGCGCTATCAGAACTCGTGGCGGCGGCCGCACGTTTCGAGGCCGGGACACTGCCGCCGGGCGATGAGTTTCGCCGTCTCCTGGAGGGCAGCAGTCGCGCCGGCGGTGCAAGACCCAAGGCGCTCGTACACGATGAGTTCGGAGAGTGGCTCGCCAAATTTCCCAGTCGCGTGCGCGATGACGCATATGACGTCGTTGGCCTCGAAGCGACTTGCCTGGTGCTGGCGCGGCGCGCGGGACTTGAAGTCCCGGAATCGCGATTGCAGTCGATCGGTGCTCGGCGTGTGCTCATGGTCAAGCGCTTCGACGTCAGTGCTCAAGGCGGTCGGTACCATATGGTGAGCGTGCGCACGCTGTGCAAAGAGCGTCCCGGCATCTACATGCACCGCTACTCGGATCTCGCTCAGGTGCTGCGCAAGCATTCGGCCGCGCCCGCAAATGACTTGGCAGCGCTTTATCGGCACATGGTCTTCAACGCCGCAATTGGCAATGTCGATGACCACCTCAAGAATTTTTGGATGCTGGCGCGTCCCAATGGGTTTCGCCTTGCACCGGCGTTCGATTTAGTGCCGGACATCAGTGGACGAGGCGAACACACTCTGTCCTTTCAACAAAGCTTTGCCTGCCCGGCCCGTGCAGAAATGATCGCGTTAGCGGCTGAATGGGGCGTAGCACACGCGGCGGGCACCGTTGAGGACGTCGTCAAGGCTACCAAGGCGTTCGCCACGACGGCTCGCAGACTCAAAGTTCGCCATCCGGGCAGCTTGCAGAAAGTATGCGCCGATGTTCGGCGGCGCACTGCACTGCTCGGCACCTGAGCGGGGGCCCGGGATGGAAGGATGATCCGTTTCCGTTGACGCTAGACTCCGGCCACTCGCACCGCAGCCCAGCGCGTCAAGGAATCGCCTGCTCTGTAGCTCTGTACGCCCACCGTTTGCAGAAAAAAGGGCAGCAGCACAATTGCTGCCACCCTCTCGGTTCGCTCGCTTAGAGCAACTGCATCAGAACTTGTACACCGCCTTCGCGTAATAAAACCCGCCGTTGATACCGAATGGCGAGAAAATCGGGTATTGCGTAACAGCAGTGTTGTCCCCGGCCGCGATTTCGCGGCTCAGAATCGTGCTGTTGATCTTGTTCGGAAATCGATTGAACAAATTCTGCGCACCCATGGACAATTTCAGATGATCCGTGAACTGATACCCCACATCCAGGTTGGTGATCGCGGTGACGCCAATCGTGGTCTTGAAATATTCAAGGTTGTTGCTCGGGTTATCGCCGTCATCGTTCTCGTAATCCGAGGATGGGCCGTAGACTTTCTCGACCAGGTTGACGGACAGTTTCTCCACCGTCAGCAAGGCGCCCAGATTGACGACGTACAGCGGAGACGCCGTCGTCAGTTCCGAGTATGCCTCTTGATCGTACAGCGTGTTCGGTGCCAACGCGGCGGGCGTCGTCGCGTACTTCGTGATCGAGGTTTTGTTGTACGTCGCGCCGATCGAGTAGTTGATCTTGCCGAAATTGTATTCGAACGGGAAGTCGAACACCAAGTCGGCTCCGCGCGTACGGGTGTCGATACCATTCGCGAAGATGTTGATGCCGTAGGATCCCGTCGCCAAGACCCCCGGATCGATGACGCTCGAACCGCCGGTACAAGTATTGGTAGTCCCGTTCCAAGTACCCCCCTCGTAGTCGCAGACCGCGTTGCCAATGGCGGCGCCGCCCGGTTGTGCTTTACCGTTGAGCTGGCCCGCGACATTGCCGCTGCCTACGATGCGGTTCGTGATCGTGATCTGATACACGTCCAAGGTGGTGCTCATATGCGGGATCGGGCGCCACACGAAGCCCAGGCTCATGTCGACCGATTTTTCGGGCTGCAGCCCGGTGCCGAGTCCCAGCGGCGCGGCGGCGGGCGAATTGGGCGGCAATTGAATGTAGGCCGTGGATGGCCCGACGTTTGTCGAGGAGTAATATTCCTCGGCGAGCGTCGGCGCACGGAACCCATTGTTGACAGTCCCGCGGAGCGCGAACTGCGGCGAAAAGTCGTACCGTCCGGTTAGTTTACCAACGGTCGCATTGCCGAAGTCGCTGTAGTGTTCGAAGCGCACCGCGGCGTCGACTCGTAGAGCGACGACTGGTTTGACGGCCAGATCGAGATAGCCCGCATAATTCTTCCGGCTGTGAGTACCGGCATCGAGCGGCGTAAAGCCCGGGTAAGACTGCGCGCCGCCGCTTTCGTAGGAAAGCGGAACGCCGGCGCCGATGGAGTAACCCTCGCGGCGATACTCGGCCCCGAAAGCCACGTTCAGGGGACCCGCGAAACCCACGTCGAAGTCTCGTTTGAAATCGGCCGTGGACGTCCACTGCGCTGCTTTCAGGTAACCGTCATAGAAATTGGTCGGGGTCGGAACACCGGTGGCCCCGAATGTCCCCGCATTGTAGGAGTCGATCGTCGAAATACCGACTTTGTCGCCGCCGAAACCTGTGCTGAGATCCCAGTCCCATGAAGCGACAGTACCCTTGACCCCTAAGTTGAACTGGTAATCGTCCTCGTCGCTCGCCTCTTGTGGGTTGAAACCGTAAGGAAACGGCAACACTGCATCGGTCTGCGCGCTACAACTGGTGTTGGCCTGCGCCGCCGAAGGCAACGCGTTGTAGATGGCTGAATAGCATACCTTGGATGGCACACGGTAGTTCTCATAGGACGTTGCATTTTTATGGCCGTAGGTACCGACGAAATACAGTTCCGTTCCGCCCTCGAAATCGTAGCCCGTGTTCACGGCGGCTATCTTCTGTTGGACCGCTGCATCACCGGAAATACGGTTCAGATAAGGATAACCGGACGCATTCAGCTCATTCGTATTGGGGTATGAGCCGGGATTGGTCAGACGCGGATCGATTTCTCCCACATTGCTATGGCCGTGGTTGCGGAAATCACCCGTAATATTGAAAAAGCCGCTGCTGCCGGCCTCGTAACCCACGTTGCCGCTGACGTCCTCGGTCTTGCCGCCACCGTTGTTGCCATATTGACCGTACGTGCCCGCGACTGTGCCCCCGGATGTGTTCCTCTTTAAAATGATGTTGACGACACCCGCAATTGCGTCGGT
>JALYHU010000210.1 GCA_030776345.1 Pseudomonadota bacterium
CACGAAAAAAAGAATCGTCGGAAACATCACCGATACCGCGCGTCGGCGGCGCGGTCGGCCGCAATCATGGCTTCGTAGCGTTCACCTATGCCGAGCAGCTTGTCCTTGCTCATGATGTTCTCGCCGCGATTCTCCATGTGGTACTCGTGCAGCCGGGTTTCGACGATGGCGTCCACCGGGCATGCCTCCTCGCAAAATCCGCAATAGATGCATTTGAACAGGTCGATGTCGTAGCGCGTGGTGCGCCGCGTGCCGTCGGTGCCCACACCGGACTCGATGGTGATGGCGAGCGCGGGGCACACCGCTTCGCACAGTTTGCACGCGATACAACGCTCCTCGCCGTTGGGATAGCGGCGCAGCGCATGCAGGCCGCGAAAGCGGGTGCTTTGCGGAGTCTTCTCCTCCGGGTAGTTCACCGTCACCTTGCGTTGGAACATGCCCTTCCCGGTGACCCACAAACCCTGCAGCAACTCCCACAGCAAAAAGGTCTTGAAGAAACTGCCGATGCCTTGCATTACGGATGCCCCTTCCAGGGACCGACATGGAAATACACCATGAGCCCCTCAGCCAACAGCCACACCAGCGTCACCGGAATCAAGGCCTTCCAGCCCAGCCGCATGATCTGGTCGTACCGGTAACGCGGAAATGTCGCGCGCAACCACAAGAAACAGAACATCGGAAACAGCGTCTTGAGCCCGAACCAGAAAAAGCTCGGCATCGCGAGCCACGAATCCTCGGGCAGGTAGCCGTCCAGCGGCGACAACCAGCCGCCGAAGAAAAAGACCACCGTCAGCGCCGAGATCAAGATCATGTTGACGTATTCGGCAATGAAAAAGAGCGCGAAGGCCATGCCCGAATAGTCGACGTGGAACCCGGCCACGATTTCCGATTCGCCTTCGGCCACGTCGAAGGGCGCTCGATTGGTCTCGGCAACGCCGGAAATGAAATACACGATCAGCAGCGGAAACAGCCAGAACCAGTTCCAGCTCAATGCGCCGCCATGCTGCGCCTGGATGATGTCGCCGATGTTGAGGCTGCCCGCAGCCATCAGCACCCCGACCATGGCGAAGCCCATGGCAATTTCATAGGCGACGATCTGCGCCGCGGAGCGCATGGCTCCCAAAAATGCGTACTTGGAGTTGGCCGCCCAGCCCGCGAGGATGATGCCGTACACGCCCATGGACGTGAGTGCCAGGATATAGAGCAGGCCCGCATCGATGTTCGCGAAGGCATGCTCCGGCGACAACGGAATGACCGCCCAGATCGCAAGCGACGGTATCAAGGCGAGGAATGGCGCCAGCCGGAACAGAAAACCGCTGGCATCTGCCGGGATGATGATTTCCTTGAACAACAGCTTGATCACGTCCGCGAACGGCTGCCCTGCTCCCGGGATCCACAACAGGTTGACGCGGTTCGGCCCCTTGCGCGCCTGGATCCAACCGATGACCTTGCGCTCGGCGAGCGTGTAGAACGCCATGACGAGGATGATGCAGATCATCACGATCAAGGCCTGCACCGCGGTGAGCAGCGGAAATGTCCAGTACGGCGTGATTTGCCCGGACAGCCATTCGCGGATCGGCTCCCACTCCCACATGGCTAGATCACGTTGCGGGTCATGTGCCCGTCCTTCGTCTTGGCAAGCGACTCGGACCCTCGCACCAGGATGTCGCCCTGATACGGCGGCACGTCCACCCAACGCCCGGACCGCGGTGGTGGCGCAGCGGCCGCCGCCGCATCGCCGTTCGGAATCGCGCCGCCGGCGCTCGGTCCCGCGGCGGCTTGCAACGCGAGCCGTTCACCGCACATCTCTCGCAGCGCATCACGAATTTCGTCCGAGCTCATGTAGTCGACGCCATGGATGGCGAGGAGATTCGCCAATACCCGCAACACCTTCCACCCCGGCCGGCTCTCCCCCACCAGCTTGGCGGCACCCGCCCAACTCTGCCAGCGCCCCTCCATGTTGACGTACGTCCCCGACGACTCGGCAAACGACCCGATGGGGAGCACGACGTGGGCGATCTCCCGCAACGAGGGGCTGAGATGGCTGGTCGCGGCCACCACCAGATCGGCACCGCTCAGTGCACCGGCGCCAGGCGCAGCGTCACCTCCCATCGCGAAGTCAGTGACGGGATCGATACCGCCGAATAGAACGTACGCCTTGAGCGGCGTGGAGAGCATCGCCCGCGCCGCGAGTCCCGGGGATGGCGCGGGGGCGCCGCCGGCTTCGCGATGTGGAACCGCGCCGGCCAAGTACGCGCCGGCCGCATTGGGCCCCTCGGTGATGAAGCCGAGGCTGGCGCCGCTCAAGCTCGCGAGCGCGCCGGCCAGCGCTTTGAGTTCGCAGTACGCGGGGTGCCGCTGCGCGAGAGTTCCGAGCACGATGGCGCGGCGCGTCCCGGTCATGAGCGCGGCGGCCAACGCGCGGTGATCGTCGGTGGCCCTGGCCGAGCGCACGCCCGCGGGAACGGGCTTGTTCGCCGCCGCAGCGGCCGCGTGCACGATGGCGGATAATTCGCCCGCCAGGTCGCTTTCTGCGACTCCGTACGCGGCGACCGGAAATAGATATTCGAACACACGCGGATTGAGGAACGCCACCTGGGCGCCGCCCACCGCAGCCTTGCGGATCCTGTGCGCCAACAGCGGCATTTCATGCCGTAGGTTCGAGCCGATGACGAGCACGCCCTCGAGCCGCTCGACGTCGGCTATCGCCAATCCGAGATTCGGATAGGCCGGCTCGTGCTCCTGCCCGCGAAAATCCAGCTGCCGCAAGCGGTGATCGATGTTGCCGCTGCCCAAACCGCGGGCGATCCGCGCCAGCAGGTACAACTCCTCCACCGTCGCCATGGGCGAGGCCAGAAAGCCGATCGCTGCCGCGCCATGAGCGGTTATGGCCTTCTGCAGGCCCTCGGCGGCGGCGGCCAGCCCCACTTCCCACTCCACCGCTTCCAGCGTGCCGTTGATGCGGACCATGGGCTGCGTGACGCGGTCGGCGGAGTAGATGCCTTCGAAGCCGAAGCGGTCGCGATCCGCAATCCAGGTCTCGTTGAGCGCTTCGTTTTCGCGCGGGACGATACGCATGATCTTGCCGCGCAGCACGTGAGCGTACATGTTCGTGCCGAACGAATCGTGCGGCGAAACCAGCGCTTGTTGCTGCATTTCCCAAGCGCGGGCATGGTAGCGGAAGGGCTTGTTGTTGAGCGCGCCCACCGGACACAAATCGATGATGTTGGCCGACAGCTCGTGATCGACGCTCTGCTCGATGTACGTGCCCACCTCCATCTGCTCACCGCGGCCGGTCGTCCCCATCTGCGGGTAGCCTTGGATCTCCTGGCCGAAGCGTATGCAGCGGGTGCAGTGAATGCACCGTGTCATGTCGGTCGACACCAGCGGCCCGAGATTCTTGTCCTTGATGACACGCTTGCGTTCGGCGAAGCGCGAAATGTCGCGGCCGAAACCCATCGCCAGATCCTGCAATTCGCACTCGCCGCCCTGATCGCAGATGGGACAGTCGAGCGGATGATTGATGAGCAGGAACTCCATCGTCGCGCGCTGCGCGGCCACGGCCTTGGGCGATCTCGTGAATACCTTCATGCCCTCGGCCACCGGAGTGGCGCACGCGGGCAGCGGCTTCGGCGCCTTCTCCACCTCGACCAGGCACATGCGGCAATTGGCGGCGATGGTGAGCTTGTCGTGGTAGCAGAATCGCGGAATGTATATCTGCGCAGGATCCGTGACCTGCATGATCATCTGGCCCTTGCGGGCCTTCAGCGGCACACCGTTGACTTCGATATTGACCAGATCGTCGCTCATCGTGTGCCTTTTATGCCGCCGCCGCAGCGGCATCCGCTGCCGGGAGATTGCCCGCCGCCCCTGCGATGATGGAGCGACCCTTGTGCTCGATCATGTACTGAAATTCGTGGCGATAATGCTTGATGAAACTCTGCACCGGCCAAGCCGCCGCATCTCCCAAGGCGCAAATCGTGTGCCCTTCGATTCGATTGGCCACGTCCACCAGCAGCGTCAGATCTTCGCTGCGGCCCTGGCCGGCCACGATGCGTTTCAACATGCGGTTGAGCCAGCCCGTGCCTTCCCGGCACGGAGTGCACTGGCCGCAGGATTCCGACATGTAAAAGCGCGAGATGCGTTCCAGAGTGCTCACCATGCAAGTGGTCTCGTCCATCACGATGACGGAGCCCGTGCCGAGCGATGAGCCCGCTTTCTTGACCGAATCGTAATCCATGGTTGCGGGCATGATGGCCTCGGCGGGCACCACCGGCACCGACACTCCGCCCGGAATCACCGCCTTGAGCTTGCGGCCCTTCCACACTCCGCCCGAGAGTTCGAGCAAGTCCTTGAAGGGTATCCCAAGCGGCAATTCGAAATTGCCGGGTTTGCCCACGTGCCCGGACATGGAAAAAATCATGGTGCCGCCGGAATTGGGGGGGCCCAATCCGGCAAACCACGCCGCACCCTTGCGCAGGATGGTGGGAACGGACGCATAGCTCTGCGTATTGTTGATGGTGGTGGGTTTGCCGTACAAACCGAAGTTGGCGGGGAACGGCGGCTTGAAGCGCGGTTTGCCGGGCTTGCCCTCGAGCGACTCCAGCAATGCGGTCTCCTCGCCGCAGATGTAAGCGCCCGCGCCCACGAACATGTGGAGATCGAAATCCACGCCCGACCCCAAGATGTTCTTGCCGAGCAGCCCGGCCGCGTATGCCTCCGCGAGAGCCGCTTCGAAGCGCGGAATGGGCTCCCCCAAGAATTCGCCGCGAATATAGTTGTAACCCACCGTGGCCGTCATCGCGTAGCCGCCGATGGCCATGCCCTCGATCACCGAGTGCGGGTTGTAGCGCAGAATATCGCGGTCATGGCAGGTGCCCGGTTCGGACTCGTCCGAATTGCACACGGCGTATTTCTGAATCGGCGACGTGCGCGGCATGAAACCCCACTTCACGCCGGTGGGGAACGCGGCGCCGCCGCGCCCGCGCAGACCCGACGCTTTCACCTCGTCGATGATTTTCTCGCGCGGAGTGCGTTCACGCAGGATTTTCTCCCACGCCTGATACCCGCCGAACTGGCGATACCCTTCCAGCGTCCACGGCTTCTCGTACGCGAGTGCCTCGAACAGCACCAGATTCTGTTCGTAAGCCATCAATGCCCCCTGCCCGAACCGGTCAGGCTCATGTCAATTCGTCCAGAATTTTGTCGATGGAGTCGCACGTCAGGTTCTCGTGAAAGATGTGATCGACCATCATCATCGGAGCGCCGGTGCAGGCGGCCAGGCACTCCTCTTCGCGCTTCAAGTAGATACGGCCATCCGCAGTGCTCTCGCCGGTCTTGATGCCCAACTTCTTCTCGACGCAATCCACGATTTCCTGCGAGCCGCGCAGCATGCACGAGATGTTGGTGCATACCGAGACGTGATGCCGGCCCACCGGCTTGGTCTCGAACATGGAATAGAACGTGGCGACCTCGTAGACCTGAATGTTCGGCAACCCCAGGTAGGCGGCCACCGCATCCATGATGGCCGGAGTCAAGTAGCCGTGATTCTCGTGCTGGGCCGCATGCAGCGCGGAAATCACGGCGGACCGTTTGCGGTCGGGCGGAAACTTCGTCACCCAGCGATCGATTTCGCCCCGGACGTAATCTGACAACTGCGCAGTCATTTCGCTACCACCGTCGCCACCATACTCATCGGTCGATCTCGCCGAACACGATGTCTTGCGTGCCGATCACGGCCACCACGTCTGCCAGCATGTGGCCTTGCACCATTTCGTTCAGCGACGCGAGATGCGCGAAGCCCGGCGCGCGCACCTTCAGGCGGTACGGCTTGTTGGCGCCGTCGGACACCAGGTAGACGCCGAGTTCGCCTTTCGGCGCCTCGACGGCGGCGTACACCTCGCCTTCCGGCACGCAATACCCTTCCGTCATGAGTTTGAAGTGGTGGATCAAGGACTCCATGTCGCCCTTCATTTCCTCGCGACGCGGCGGCCGCACCTTGCGGTCGTCGATCATGACCGGACCGGGATGTTCCTTCAGCCACTGGACGCACTGATCGACGATGCGGGTGGACTGCCGCAGCTCTTCGATGCGCACCAGGTAACGGTCGTAGCAATCGCCGTTGACGCCCACCGGGATGTCGAAATCCACGCGGTCATACACGTCATAGGGTTGTTTCTTACGCAGGTCCCACTCGATGCCCGAGCCCCGCAGCATGGGACCCGAAAAGCCGAGCTGCATGGCGCGCTCCGGCGTGACTACCCCGATATTCACCGTACGCTGCTTCCAGATGCGATTGTCCGTGAGCAGCGTTTCATACTCATCGATGCAGGCCGGAAAGCGGCGCACGAAATCGGCGATGAAATCCAACAGACCGCCCGACCGGCGCTCATTGAGCCTGTCGGCGCTCTTCTGGCTGCGCCACTGCGACTGCTGATACTTCGGCATGACCTCCGGCAGGTCGCGGTACACGCCCCCCGGCCGATAGTACGTGGCGTGCATGCGCGTTCCCGAAACCGCCTCATAGCAGTCCATCAAGTCCTCACGCTCGCGAAAGCAATACAGGAACACCGTCATCGCGCCGATGTCGAGTCCATGTGCGCCCAGCCACATCAGATGATTGAGAATGCGAGTGATCTCATCGAACATCACGCGGATGTATTGCGCGCGCAGCGGCGGCTCTATACCCAACAGCTTTTCGATGGCCATGACGTAGGCGTGCTCGTTGCACATCATCGATACGTAATCCAACCGGTCCATGTAGCCGATGGATTGGTTGAAGGGTTTGCTCTCGGCCAGCTTCTCCGTCCCACGATGCAGCAGACCGACGTGCGGGTCGGCCTTCTGGATCACCTCGCCGTCCATTTCCAAGACCAGGCGCAACACGCCGTGCGCGGCGGGATGCTGCGGTCCGAAGTTCATCGTGTAGTTGCGGATCTCGGCCATCAGTGCGTTCCGGGAGGTTTGCCGGCCGCGGCCCCGACGACCGCATTGGTGAGGGCAGGGTCATAGCGATTGTCGTGCCGAATGACTTTCGGCACCAGAATTCGCGGCTCGATGGTCACGGGCTGATACACCACCCGCTCCTTCTCCGGGTCGTAGCGCACTTCCACGTTGCCCGATAGAGGGAAATCCTTGCGGAAAGGATGACCGATGAAGCCGTAGTCGGTGAGCAGGCGGCGCAGGTCCGGATGGCCGCGGAACAAGATTCCGAACAGGTCGAACGCTTCGCGCTCGAACCAATCGGCGGCGGCCCAGATATCGGTCACCGAATCCACCATGGGCTGCGTATCGTCCGGGCAGAACACGCGCAACCGCACGCGTTGATTGTGAGCGATCGACAGCAAATGATAGACCACCGCAAAACGTGGCCGGCTACCGCCGGGACCGGTCACCGGGCTGTCGGTGATCAGGCCGCCCGTCAAGGTATCCGCTTCGCGCACGCTGGGCCCGATGGCGGCGGCGCGCGCCACACCACGGCTGAAGCCCGACGAGGTGGCCTCGTCCGTCTTCCATTCCGCACGTCCGTGGTCGAGGTAATCGACGCCGCAGACATCCATGCACATTTCGAATTGCAGGTCGGTGTGGTCGCGAAAGGCAGCGGCGACTTTCAACAGGAGGGCGGCCGGCACTTCATAGGTGAGCTCACCGGTGCGCCCGGCGACGAGCTTCAGGCCGTCGCCGAAAACGCCTTCGATGGCCCGGCTCAAGGTCTCCAGCCGGGTCGGCGCGGCGACCGCGGTCGCGTCCGCGTCGTCGGTCATCGGATAATGGCCTTGTTGCGCTTGATCTTGTTCTGCAGCTGAATGATGCCGTACAGCAAGGCCTCGGCAGTCGGCGGGCATCCCGGGACGTAGACATCCACCGGAACGATGCGGTCGCAGCCGCGAACCACGGCATACGAGTAATGGTAGTAGCCGCCGCCGTTGGCGCACGATCCCATGGAGATTACCCAGCGCGGCTCGGCCATCTGGTCATATACCTTGCGCAGTGCCGGCGCCATCTTGTTCACCAGCGTGCCGGCCACGATCATGACGTCGGATTGGCGCGGACTCGGTCGGAAAACCACGCCGAACCGGTCGAGATCGTAGCGTGCTGCGCCGGCATGCATCATTTCAACGGCACAGCAGGCGAGGCCGAACGTCATCGGCCACAGCGATCCGGTGCGGGCCCAATTGATGAGCTTGTCGACGGTGGTGACTTCGAAGCCGCGAACCGTGGGAGTGTCGGCTGACACGGCATCTAATCCCATTCAAGCGCTCCTTTCTTGTAGTCGTACAACAGGGCGACCACCAGCACCAACGCGAATATGAGCATTGCGACCAGCCCGAACGTACCGGTGACGCCGAGCGACACGGCCCAAGGAAAGAAAAACGCGATCTCGAGGTCGAATACGATGAATAGGATGGCAACCAGGTAGTAACGCACGTCGAACCGCATGCGTGAATCTTCGAAAGCCTCGAATCCGCACTCGTAGGGAGACAGTTTTTCGGCGTCCGGCCGTCGCGGCCCGGCAATCCAGCCCAGCGTGAACAGCGCGAGACCCAACACCGTGGCCAAGCCCATAAAAATCAAGATCGGCAGATACTGTCGCAACATACGTCGTCGTCGGCTAAGGTATGCAAATTATCATAACAGGCGCGACCATGTTGCGTCGCGTAGTGCCGCATGAACCCACATGTTCATGCGGCAAAGATGGTGCCGACGGCCGGACTCGAACCGGCACAGGTTGCCCCACTAGCCCCTCAAACTAGCGCGTCTACCAATTTCGCCACGTCGGCTCTTCATGGCCTTGCGGCCAACTCTTACGGGGTTCGCTGCGAACCCCGACTCTTCATGGCCTTGCGGCCAACTCTTACGGGGTTCGCTGCGAACCCCGACAAACAGGCGGCGCTGCGCGCCGGTTAAGAAAATCACACACACGCCTTACTTCGGCGAGGAGTCCGCGGGCGCTGTCGTTGGAGCCGGCGCGGCCGGAGCGGGAACCGCGGGCGGCGCGACGGGGGCGCTCAACACGGACCTCTCCAACACGCTGGTCGGCTCGCCCGGTGATCGCGTTCCGAGGTAGGCGAGCGACAGGCTGGTCACGAAAAACAGCGCCGCGAACACCGCGGTGAGCTTCGAAAACAACGTGCTGGTGCCGCGCGCACCGAACACGGTGCCCGAGGCGCCCGAGCCGAATCCGGCGCCCGCTTCCGCGCCTTTGCCACGTTGCAGCAGCACCAGACCGATGATCATGAGTGCAAGCATCACGTGCACAGCCAAAATAAAACCACGCAACATAACAATCTCTCAGTGACGAACGGAATCCCGAAGGGACGCAGCCGCGCATATCTGCTGGAACTCATCGGCGCTCAACGAAGCGCCGCCCACCAATCCGCCATCGACATCGGGCATCACGAAAAGCTCTGCGGCGTTTCCGCCTTTGACGCTGCCGCCGTACAGGATGCGCAAATGGCGCGCTATATTAGCATCTTGAGCGGCAATCCGACTGCGCAGGTGTGCATGCACGGCCTGCGCCTGCTGCGGTGAGGCAGTTCGCCCCGTGCCTATGGCCCACACCGGTTCATAGGCAACGATGGCTTGCGCAAAACTTCCGATCCCATTCATGGCGATCACCGCATCGAGCTGCCGGGCCACCACCGCCTCCGCGTGGTGCGCCTCATGTTCTTCCAGCGTCTCGCCGACGCACAGTATCGGCGTCAGGCCGGCTTGCAGCGCTGCGGCGAACTTGCGCGCCACCAGCGCATCATCTTCGTGATGGAGGCGGCGCCGCTCCGAATGTCCGACGATGGCGTAGCGGCAGCCCACGTCCCTCAGCATCGCCGCACTGACCTGGCCGGTGAACGCCCCGCTCGCTTCGGCGCATACATCCTGGGCACCCACCCGAATGGGGCCCTCGTCCAGAATACGTCCCGCCTCTGCCAAGTAGACAAAAGGAGGACAGACGACCACGTCGATAGGCCATTCCGGCCGCAAGCGGCGCTCGAGTTCGCTGAGCAACGCTTGGTTGGCGGACCGCGACCCGTGCATTTTCCAATTCCCCGCGACCACCGGACGACGCATACGCAGCACCTTCGGGCATTGGCCCTGCAGGAAAGGCGGCGAAGATTAGCTGCGCAGGCCCGTAACTGCAAGCCCGGCATGGTGCGACTCGGAATCGGCCGCCCCAGTCTTGGCGGCGGCGAGCGCCGCACGCTCCACCACGGCCGCGATGTCGCGCGCACCGCGTTTGACCAAGCCCGCATCCGCGCCCTCGACCATCACGCGAATCACCGGCTCGGTGCCGGAGGCACGCAGCACGATGCGCCCACGGCCGTCGAATTGGCGCTCCAGTGCCGCGGCCACCGCCACGACGCTGGGTTCTGCCATGGGATCGAAGCGCGTCGCCACCCGTACATTCAGGAGTACCTGTGGGTATTTGCGCATCGGTGCCGCTAGCTCCGCGAGCCCTGCTCCCGTCGATTTCATTACCGCAAGCACCTGCAGGGCGCTCACCAAACCATCGCCGGTGGTGGTTTTGTCCAAACAAAGAATATGACCGGATGTTTCGCCGCCCAAGGTCCCGCCGGTTTCGTTCAATAGGGCGAGTACGTGTCGATCGCCTACCTGGGCGCGGCGGAACTCGATGTGCCGCGCGGCGAGCGCATGCTCCAGCCCCAAGTTGCTCATCACCGTGCCCACCACGGGACCCTCGAGAATGCCGGCGTTCTGGCGCGCCATCGCCAAGACATAGAGCAGCTGATCGCCGTCCACGCAACGCCCGAGTTCGTCCACCATCACGACGCGGTCACCGTCACCGTCGAGCGCCAGGCCTACTTGGGCGCGGACCCCGGGCACCGTGAGCTGCAACAGTTCGGGCGCGGTCGAGCCGCAGCCGTCGTTGATGTTGCGCCCGTTCGGCGAACATCCGATGGGTACGATTTCCGCCCCGAGGTCGGCGAGCACGCGCGGCCCGACTTTGTAGCCCGCACCGTTGGCGCAATCGATGACGATTTTGAAACCGCTCAGATTCATGCCCGCCGGAATGGTCGATGCGCAAAACTCCTGGTACTGCGTTCTGCTGCGGTCGATGCGCACGGCCCTGCCGAGATGCTGCGATTCCTGGGTGATCACCGCCTCATCGATCGAGCGCTCGATCAGATTTTCCACCTCGTCGGACAGCTTGCTGCCCGTGGCGTCGAAGAACTTGATGCCGTTGTCCTCGTACGAGTTGTGCGACGCGCTGATGACGACGCCGAAACTGCACGCCAAGCGCTGCGTCATGTAGGCGATACCGGGGGTGGGGAGAGGGCCTATCAGCATGACATCGACGCCCGCCGCGACGAATCCCGCCTCCAGCGCGGACTCGAACATGTACCCGGACAACCGGGTGTCTTTGCCGATGAGCACACGGCCGCCTTTCGGCGCCAGCACGCGGGCCGCGGCACTGGCCAGCCGCAGCGCGAAATCCACGGTCATGGGCGCCTGCCCGACGCGGCCCCGCACGCCATCCGTGCCGAAGTAACGAATCGTCACAATTACAGCTCCCCACCCAAAACCGCACTGACCATGGTGATGGCGTCCCGGGTCGCAGCCACGTCGTGGCTGCGGACGATCCGCGCACCCATGCTCACGGCAAGTGCCGCCAGACCCAGGCCGCCGGCCAAGCGCTCGTTGGTGGGCCGCCCGAGAATCCTGCCGATGAAGCTCTTGCGCGACACTCCCACCAAGAGCGGTGAGCCGAGAGCAGCAATCCGCGGCAGCGCCTTGAGCAGAGCCATGTTGTGTTCCAGTCCCTTGCCGAAACCCAGTCCCGGATCGAGCGCGATGGCGTCCCGTGACACCCCCGCCGCCATGCAGGCTTCACGCTCTGCATCCAAGAATGCGCACACGTCGGCCACGACGTCGCGGTACTGCGGACGCTGCTGCATGGTACGCGGCTCGCCCTGCATGTGCATCAAGCACACGCCCACACCGGCCTGTGCGGCCCAATCGCGCGCGCCCGGCGCGCGCAGTGCATACACGTCATTGACGATGCAGGCGCCCGCCGCGGCCGCGGCCGCCATCACGCCGGGCTTGCTGGTATCGATGGAGATGGCCACATCCAACGCGCGTGCGAGGCGTTCGATGACCGGAAGCACGCGCTCCACTTCCACGGATTCATCCACGCCCGCAGCGCCGGGCCGAGTCGATTCTCCGCCCACGTCGATGATGGCCGCCCCCTCGGCGACCATGGCGGCGGCGCGATCGAAAGCGGCCTCCGGACGGGCATAGCGGCCGCCGTCGGAGAACGAGTCCGGGGTTACGTTCAGAATGCCCATCACCACGGGGCGCCTCAGATCGATGACCCTATCCCGGCAGCGCCACTGCATGTAAAGAGCAGACCCGGCGGCCCTGCGACGGGGCCGCAGCCCGCCCTAGTGCTGGCCGGCGGGATTGACCAGCGGGGGCGCCGGCTTTTCGGCCGTGGGCGGCCGGGGCGTGGGCGTCGGGGTGTCGTCCCAGTCACGCGGCGGACGCGGCACCTTGCCTTCCATGATGTCTTTGATCATTTCCTCATCGATGGTCTCGTACTTGATGAGGGCCTCGGACATGGTCTGCAGCTTATCCATGTTGGTCTGGATGATCTTGTAGGCGCGCTGGTAATTGCTGTCGATCACGCGCCGCACTTCCTCATCGATGACATGCGCCGTGACATCCGACACCTGCTTGTGCTGCGTGACGCTGCGGCCCAGGAATACCTCGCCCGATTCCTCGCTGTACGTCTGCGGACCCAATCGGTCGGACAGGCCCCAGCGAGTCACCATGTTGCGCGCCAGCTCGGTCGCCCGCTCGATGTCGTTGGAAGCGCCGGTGGTCACGGCATCCGCACCGAACACCAGTTCCTCGGCGACGCGGCCGCCGAACAGCGTGGCGATGCGGCTCTCCAGCTGCCGCTTGCTGGTGCTGTAGCGATCCTGTTCCGGAAGGAACATGGTGACGCCCAGGGCACGGCCCCGCGGAATGATGGTGACCTTGTACACCGGGTCATGCTCGGGAACGCTCAAACCCACGATGGCGTGCCCCGACTCGTGGTACGCCGTATTGCGCTTCTCTTCCTCGGTCATGACCATGGAGCGGCGCTCGGCGCCCATCATGATCTTGTCCTTGGCGCGTTCGAATTCTTCCATGGTGACCGAACGCTTGTTGCCGCGCGCCGCGAACAACGCCGCTTCGTTCACCAGATTGGCGAGATCCGCTCCCGAAAAGCCGGGTGTGCCGCGCGCTATGACCGAAGGCTTGACGTTGTCACCCAACGGAACCTTGCGCATATGGACTTTGAGTATTTGTTCGCGGCCGCGGACATCGGGCAGCGGCACCACCACCTGGCGATCGAACCGGCCGGGACGCAGCAGCGCCGGATCCAGCACGTCGGGCCGGTTGGTGGCCGCAATGACGATGATCCCCTCGTTGCCTTCAAAACCGTCCATTTCGACCAGCAGTTGATTGAGCGTCTGCTCGCGCTCGTCATGGCCGCCGCCCAAGCCGGCCCCGCGATGGCGTCCCACCGCGTCGATTTCATCGATGAAGATGATGCAAGGCGCGTGCTTCTTGGCCTGCTCGAACATGTCGCGGACCCGCGAGGCGCCCACGCCGACGAACATTTCGACGAAGTCCGAGCCGGAAATGGTGAAAAAAGGCACCTTCGCCTCGCCGGCAATGGCTCGCGCCAGCAGCGTTTTGCCGGTTCCGGGAGAGCCCACCATGAGCACGCCCTTGGGGATCTTGCCGCCAAGTTTCTGGAACTTGCCGGGATCTTTCAGGAAATCGACGATTTCGACGACCTCCTGCTTCGCCTCCTCGACACCCGCGACGTCGGCAAAGGTGATGTTGACCTGATCCTCGCCGAGGAGTCGCGCGCGGCTCTTACCGAAAGACATGGCCCCCCGTCCGCCGGACGCGCCCTGCATCTGGCGCATGAAGTAGGCCCAGAACCCAATGAGAATCAGGATCGGAAACGCGGAAATCAGCAGTTGCAGGAAAACCGACTGCTGTTTGGGCGGCTCACCCCGGAATTTGACCCCCTGCGATTGTAATAGCCCGATCAGGGCGCCGTTGCCGGTTTCCGGGTTATAGGTGACGAACTGATTCCCGTCGCGGCGCTTGCCCTCGATGATCTCCCCTTTCAGGGTGACCGAATCGACGCTGTTGCTTTTGACCTCAGAGAGGAATTGAGAGTAATCGATGGTGGCCGGCTGCCCGGTGCGCATGCCGAATTGGCTGAAGATCGCGAGCAAAATGACCGCTAATGCGACCCATAAGAGAATTTGCTTTGTCAGATCGTTCAAGTTTCACCTACAGCCGCAATGCCATTACGACACATTATCTCGATGGGCGTTCCCCATACAGCGGGGTATTCCCCGAAAAGGGACACGCCCGAACTTACACCATCCCAAACTGCCGCGCCAACAGATAGATCTCAGGACTCCGAGTCCGTGACGCCTTCGGCTTTTTGGTCACCACCCGCGCGTAACGGCTGCGGGCGGTCTTGATGATCTCTTCGAACCCCGCCCCCTGGAACAGCTTGACCAGCAAATCGCCGCCGGGCGCCAAAACGCGATCGGCGAATTCGAGCGCGAGCTCGGCCAAATACATCGATCTGGGTTGATCCACGGCGTCTATGCCTGCCATGTTGGGGGCCATATCGGACAAAACAAGGTCTACTTTGGCGGCTCCCACGGCGGCCAGCACCGCGTTCAACACGGCCTCCTCGCGGAAGTCGCCCAGGATGAAATCGACGCCGACGACCGCATCCATGGGCAGTATATCGGTTGCGACGATGCGGCCGTTGCCTCCAACCAAGCGCGCGGCGTACTGGCTCCAACCCCCAGGCGCGGCGCCTAGGTCCACGCAACGAATGCCGGGACGCAACAACCGCTCGGTGTGCTGGATCTCCGCCAGCTTGAATACGGCGCGCGAGCGCCATCCCTCACGCTGCGCGCGCTTGACGAACTCATCGTTGGCATGTTCGGCCAGCCAACGGGCACTGCTCTTGGAACGCTTGGGCATGTACGGTCTCGCGGGTGCACTATAATGCCCGGATGAAACTCTCGGAAAAACAAAAGAAATACTTGCGCCGCCTGGCGCATCCCCTGCATCCCATCGTCATGCTCGGCAATGCCGGACTCACCGACGGCGTGGTGAGCGAGCTCGACCGTGCGCTGCACGATCATGAACTGGTCAAAGTAAGCGCCCGGGCAGGCGAACGCCAGCAACGCGATGCCGCGCTCGATGCCCTTGCCGCCCGCACCTCCAGTTCGCTGGTGCAGCGCGTGGGTCACGTCGGAGTTTTCTATCGCCCGCGCAAGGATCTGGCGAAAATTCTGGTTCCGGACTGACATCCCACCGGTTGCGCCGCATCGATTGGAAACGGCATCGCGGCGGTGAGCCCGCTCAGCGAAAATCGTCCCTCCAGATCACGAGCAGCAGGGCGAGACACGCCAATCCATAGAGCACCGCCGAGACTCCATGCCAAGCGCCGAAGGTCAAGCCCGCGATCGCGCCCTGCGCGCGCGCCGCCGCCATCACGGGCCGCAGCGCCCATTCGTTGACCGCGAGCAGCGCGGCGGCGAGGTAGCCCCCCACGAACGGCCGGCCTGCCGGCTTGGTTCGGCCCGCGAGCATGAGCGCGAGCAGCGCGACCGCGACGCCCACGTACGTCTCGACGGTGAACAACTTGCCCGCCAGCATTCCGGCCAGATGCCGATCGTCCTGCGAGCTGAACAAGATGGAGGTGACCCAACTCAACGACCACAGGCTGCCGGCCCACAGCACCAGCAGCACGCGGAACAGGCTGCGGATCAGCGGAATGGGTCGCCCGCCGCACGGCCGCCGCCCGGGCCCGAGCCGCCGCGCCGGTCAGACATAGCGCACCGACACGATCTCGTAGGTGCGCGTGCCGCCGGGCACCGTGGCATCGACCACGTCGCCTTGCGATTTGCCGATGAGCGCACGCGCGATCGGCGAGGACACCGACAGCAGCCCCTCCTTGATATTCGCTTCGTCGTCGCCGACCAGCTGGTAGGTTACCTTCGTGCCGCTCTCTTCGTCTTCCAGTTGCACCGTGGCACCGAACACCACGCGCCCGGTGGCGCTCAACTTGGTGACGTCGATCACCTCGGAATTCGACAGGCGGTTCTCGATGTCGTTGATGCGGCCTTCTATGAAGCTCTGTTGCTCGCGCGCGGCGTGATACTCGGCGTTCTCGGACAGATCGCCGTGGGCACGCGCCTCCGCAATCGCCTTGATGACGTTCGGCCGCGCCTCGCTCTTCAGCTGCTTCAACTCTTGCCGCAGCCGTTCCGCGCCGCGCAGAGTCATGGGAGTTCGTTTCAAACAAGCTCCTTGTGCAAATCTTGCAGTCGATTGACTTCGATATCGCCCAGATGATCGAGCGCGTCGCAGGTGGCGCGCGCGCCGGCCACGGTCGTGTAGTAGGTTACCCTTCTGGCGACCGCTTCGCGACGAATCGACCGCGACTCGCGTACGGCCTGTTTGCCCTCGGTGGTGTTCACGATCAGCGCCACTTCGTCGTTTTTTATCATATCGACGACGTGAGGGCGACCCTCCCGCACCTTGTTGACGCGCCGGCAGGCGACGCCGGCCTCTTCGAGAACCAGCGCCGTGCCGCCGGTCGCCGCGATTTCGAAGCCGCGGGCGATCAGCATCTGCGCGAGCAGCACCGCCGCGGGTTTGTCCCGGTCGCGCACGCTCACGAAGCACAGCCCCCGCGTCGGCAGGATGACGCCCGACGCCGCCTGCGCCTTGGCATAGGCCTCGCCGAAAGTGTGTCCCGTACCCATGACTTCGCCGGTGGATTTCATCTCCGGCCCCAGGATGGGGTCGGCCTCCGGAAACTTGATGAACGGAAATACCGCTTCTTTGACCGAATAGTAGGGCGGAATCCGCTCGGTGGTCTGGCCCTGACTCGCCAGCGATTTGCCCGTCATGACGCGCGCCGCGACTTTCGCAAGCGGTATTCCGGTGGCCTTTGAAACGAAGGGCACGGTGCGCGAGGCGCGCGGGTTGACCTCCAATATGTAGATCACGCCGCTCTGGATGGCGAACTGGATGTTCATCAGGCCCACGACGTTCAATGCCTTGGCCAGCTTGCGCGTCTGCACCCGCAACTCGTCTTGGATTTCCTGCGAAAGTCCGTTGGGCGGCAGGGAACATCCGGAGTCGCCCGAATGGACGCCCGCCTGTTCTATGTGCTCCATGATGCCGCCGATCAATACATCCTGGCCGTCGCTCACCGCGTCCACGTCCACTTCGATGGCCAGATCCAGGAACCGGTCCAGCAGCACCGGACTGTCGTTCGACACTTTCATGGCATCCATCATGTACTGCCGCAAATCGTCTTCGTTGAACACCACTTCCATGGCGCGGCCGCCGAGCACATAGCTGGGGCGCACCACCAGCGGAAAACCCACCTCGCGCGCCATGAAAACGGCCTGGTCTTCGGTGCGCGCCGAGGCATTGGCCGGCTGTTTGAGCTTCAGGCTCGTCACCAGTTTCTGGAAGCGTTCGCGGTCCTCCGCCACATCGATGCTGTCGGGCGTGGTCCCGATGATGGGCGCACCGGCCGCGGCGAGAGCGCGCGACAGCTTCAGCGGCGTCTGGCCGCCATACGGGACGATGACGCCCTCGGGCTTCTCCTTCTCGATGATTTCCATGACGTCTTCGAAGGCCAACGGCTCGAAGTAGAGGCGGTCGGACGTGTCGTAGTCCGTCGATACGGTCTCGGGGTTGCAGTTCACCATGATGGTTTCGAAGCCATCCTCGCGCAGCGCCATCGAGGCGTGTACGCAGCAATAATCGAATTCGATGCCCTGACCGATGCGATTCGGACCGCCGCCCAAGATCATGATCTTGCGGCGCGAGGTAGGATTCGCTTCGCACTCCTCCTCGTAGGTGGAATACAGGTAGGCCGTCGAGGTCGCGAACTCCGCCGCGCAGGTATCGACCCGCTTGTAGACGGGATGCAATCCCAGCTTGCGCCGCCTGCTGCGGATCGTCGGCTCGTCGCGCGCCACCAAGGTCGCGATGCGCGAATCCGAAAAGCCCTTGCGCTTCAGACTGCGCAGTCGCGCGTAGTCCAGACTCTCGAAACCCTGCTCCACGAGAAGCGCCTCCTCGCGCAGCAAATCCTCGATTTGCGACAGAAACCAGGGATCGATCTTGGTCGTGTCGAAAACCTGCTGCAGCGTCCAACCGGCGCGAAACGCGTCGGCCACGTACAGGATGCGGTCAGGCCCCGGCCAGCGTAGTTCGTACGCTAGTTTTTCAGCGCCCGCATCGGTGAGCGGCAGCGTCAGCTGCGGGTCGAATCCGTCGTAGCCTAGCTCCAGGCTGCGCAGGGCCTTCTGCATCGACTCTTGAAAGGTGCGGCCGATGGCCATGGCTTCGCCCACCGACTTCATTTGCGTGGTCAGGCGGGTGTTCGAGCCTGGGAATTTCTCGAAAGTGAAGCGCGGAATCTTGGTGACCACGTAGTCGATGGTCGGCTCGAACGATGCCGGCGTGCCGCCGCCGGTGATCTCGTTCTTCAGTTCATCCAAGGTATAGCCCACCGCCAGCTTGGCGGCAATCTTGGCGATCGGAAAGCCGGTGGCCTTGGACGCCAGGGCCGAGGATCGCGACACCCGCGGATTCATTTCGATGACCAGAACGCGGCCATCATCCGGGTTGACCGCAAATTGCACATTGGAGCCGCCGGTATCGACGCCTATCTTGCGCAGCACCGCGATCGACGCATTGCGCAGACGTTGGTACTCCCGGTCGGTCAGCGTCTGCGCAGGCGCCACGGTGATCGAGTCGCCGGTGTGCACGCCCATGGGGTCCAAATTCTCGATGGAGCAAACGATGATGCAATTGTCGTTTCGGTCCCTGACCACTTCCATCTCGTACTCTTTCCAGCCGAGCACGGATTCCTCGAGCAAGACCTCGTTGGTCGGCGACGCGTCGAGACCCCGCGCCACGATGGCCTCGAACTCCTCCCGGTTGTACGCGATCCCGCCGCCGCTGCCGCCCAAGGTGAACGAGGGTCGAATGACGGTGGGAAAGCCGATTTCGGCCTGCACTGCCAAGGCTTCTTCCATGCTATGGGCGATACGCGCGCGCGCCGTCTCGAGTCCGATGTCGGCCATGGCGCGGCGGAACAATTCCCGGTCTTCGGCCATATCGATGGCGCGCTGCGATGCGCCGATCATTTCGACGTTGTATTTCTCGAGCACGCCCTCGCGCGCGAGATCGAGGGCCGTGTTGAGTGCGGTCTGGCCGCCCATCGTCGGCAGCAGGGCGCTGGGCCGCTCCTTCTCGATGATGCGCTCGATGGTGCGCCAGTTGATGGGCTCGATGTACACGCTGTCCGCGGTTTCCGGATCGGTCATGATCGTGGCCGGATTCGAGTTCACCAGGATGACTCGATAGCCCTCCTCTTTCAGTGCCTTGCACGCTTGCGCGCCGGAATAATCGAACTCGCAGGCCTGGCCGATGATGATGGGCCCGGCACCGATGATGAGGATGCTTTCCAGGTCGGTTCTTTTCGGCATGGTTGGGAGGCTCCTTCTAGCCCCCGGCCGTTTTGTGTTTGGCGGGACCGCGCTGGCGGGAATTCATTTGGATGCGCTTGACCATCAGATACATGAAGTGTTCGAACAGCAGCGACAGGTCGTGCGGACCGGGGCTGGCTTCGGGATGCCCCTGGAAGCTGAACGCCGGGCGGTCGGTGCGTGCAACCCCCTGCAGCGACCCGTCGAACAGGGACCGATGCGTGGGCCGCAAGTTGGCGGGAAGGGTGGATTCATCGACCGCGAATCCATGGTTCTGGCTCGAAATGAGTACCCGGCCGGAGTCGATCTCCAGCACCGGATGATTGCCGCCGTGATGGCCGAATTTCATTTTCATGGTTTTCGCGCCGCTCGCGAGACCCAGCAATTGGTGGCCCAGGCAAATCCCAAAAATGGGGATATCGGTCTCCAAAAACTGCGCGATGGCCGTAATGGCATAGTCGCAGGGCTCCGGATCACCCGGGCCGTTGGCCAGGAAAATGCCGTCGGGGCTCATGGCGAGCACTTGATCGGCGGGTGTTTGCGCAGGTACCACCGTCATGCGGCACCCGTATTCGGAGAGGATGCGAAGAATATTCCGCTTGATCCCGTAATCGTACGCCACCACGTGCACCCGGCTTTGCGGGCGCGGCGGTTTGCTTGCGGCCTTCCAGAGGGCCCCGTCGTTCCACTGATAGATTTTCTTGGTGGACACCGCCTTGGCGAGATCCATCCCCTTCAGGCCCGGAAACTTCTTGGCGGCGCGCACGGCAGCGGTCTCGTCGATGTTCTCGCCGGTCATGATGCAGCCGGATTGGGCGCCCTTCTCGCGCAGCAGCCGGGTCAGCTTGCGCGTGTCGATATCGGCGATGGCCACCACCTTGCAGCGCAGCAGGAAGCTGCTCAAGGACTCCGTGGCGCGCCAGTTCGAATGCAGCAGCGGCAGGTCCCGAATGACCAGTCCCGCCGCATACACCATCGGGGACTCGAGATCTTCCGGATTGGTGCCGGTATTGCCGATGTGGGGATACGTGAGAGTGACAATTTGGCGGCAGTACGAAGGATCGGTGAGGATCTCCTGGTAGCCGGACATTGCCGTATTGAAAACTACTTCACCAGTCGTGTTGCCTTTTGCGCCTACTGAGACGCCACGGAACACGGTGCCATCTTCGAGAGCTAGCACTGCAGGTGTCGACACTCCGGTTCCTCGCTTTTGCGCCACGCGCGTTGCGCAGATGCGCAAAGCGGGAGGCGCTCCTTCAAGAACGTCCTCCCGCTTTATGGGTTATTCGCACTTCGTTACCGGGCGCGAATATTAACTACACCTTCGAGGACTGTCCATGCCTGTCAGGGATCAATTGCATCATCCATCGAATACAGGCCCGGCGGCCGTCCGGCCAGCCACTCGGCCGCCCGCAATGCCCCGCGCGCGAAGGTGATGCGGTCGGTGGCGCGATGGGTGATTTCGACCCGCTCCCCGGCCACCGCAAAAGTCACGGTGTGGTCGCCGACGATGTCGCCGGCACGCACCACGGAAAAACCGATGTCCCCGGCTCTGCGCAGCGAAGTGCTGCCGCGCCGCTCGAACACCGCGACATCCTTGAACTGCTGGCCGCGCGCCCGCGCCACGATCTCACCGAGGGCCAGCGCGGTTCCCGAGGGTGCGTCGCGCTTCAGCCGATGGTGAGCCTCGCTGATTTCCACATCCGACGTGCCGAGCGCCTGGGCGGCGAGTTTCACCAAACGGGCCACCACGCTCACGCCCGTGCTGGTGTTCGGCGCGATCAAAATCGCAATGGCGGACGAGGCCGCTTCGAGCGCCGCCCGGGCCGCCGGATCGAAGCCCGTCGTGCCCACCAGCAGCGGCACCTTGGCAGCCACGCAGGCACGCGCGTTGGCAGCGACGCAGTGTGGCACGCTGAAATCGATGGCCACCGACGCATTTTGGAGTCCTACGCGCGGATCTGCGGTAACAGTGACCCCCATGGCAGCCCCCTCCAGGGCGGCGTCCTCTCCCACCCGACTGCTGTGCGGTGCAGCGACGGCGCCGCATAAACGTAGGGTATCCGCTTGTAGGGTATCCGCCTCACGCAGCGCCCGCACCAGCGTCTGGCCCATTCGCCCCGTGATGCCGAAAATCGTGATTCCAGCCACCGCCAGACCCCTAAGACCCTGCTCGAGCAGTTTTCAAGCAGGCTCCTAATCGACTGCGCCGGTGAAGAATTTCTTCACGCCGTCGAAGAAGGTCTGTTCGCGGGGCTGGTGGCTGCCCTCTTGCAGCGAAGCCTCGAATTTCTTGAGCAGTTCCTTCTGTTCGCCGCTCAGCGCGACCGGTGTCTCGATCACCACGCGGCAGAACAGGTCGCCGGCGGCTCCGCCGCGCACTGGCCGCACGCCCTTCTCGCGGACCCGGAACACGCGGCCGGACTGGGTCTCGGCGGGGATTTTCAATACCACCTCACCGTTGAGCGTCGGCACTTCGACGGTGCCGCCGAGTGCCGCGACCGTGAAACTGATAGGCACCTCGCAGGACAGGTGGCTGCCCTCACGCTCGAAAATCGCATGTTCGCGGACGCGAATCTCGACGTACAGGTCGCCGGCCGGCCCGCCGTTCCGCCCGGCCTCACCCTCGCCGTTCAAGCGGATCCGATCCCCCGTATCGACCCCCGCCGGTACCGATACCGGCAGGGTCTTCTCCTGCCGTACGCGGCCCTGACCGAAGCAGCTATCGCAGGGATTGCTGATGATCTTGCCGCGGCCCTTGCATCGCGGGCAGGGCTGCTGGATCGTGAATATGGACTGCTGCACGCGCACCTGTCCCTGGCCGTTGCAGGTGTCGCAAGTCTTCGGCGTGGACCCTTTGGCTGCTCCCGTCCCCTTGCAGGTCTTGCATTCCGCGAGCGACGGGATCTTGATCTCCGTTTCGGTGCCGAACACCGCTTGCTCGAGGTCGATCTCGAGCTCATAGCGCAAATCCGCGCCGCGGAATACCTGCGTGCGTCCGCGCTGGCCGCCGGAGAAGATATCGCCGAACATCTCCCCGAAAATGTCGCCGAAGGCTTCGCCGGCGCTGAAGCCGCCGCCGCGGCCGCCTTCCAGGCCGGCATGCCCGAACTGGTCGTAGACCGCGCGCTTTTGCGCGTCCGCCAGCACCTCGTAGGCTTCCTTGCATTCCTTGAATTTGTGCTCGGCGGCCGGGTCGTCAGGATTTCGGTCGGGATGAAACTTCATGGCCAGGCGGCGATACGCCTTTTTGATCTCGGCTTCCGTCGCAGTCTTCGGTAAGTCGAGGAGCTTGTAATAATCCTGCTTCGCCATCGCACACCCTTGGATCACACACACAAAAACAAACCGCCGGCACCTTCGCATACCGGCGGTTCATTCACATCATCCACGCAATTGTGCCTCGTTCAGGCCTTCTTGCGGTCGCTTTCCTTGACCTCTTCGAATTCCGCGTCGAGCACGTCGTCCTTCTTGGACTCGCTGCCGGAACCGGCCCCGGGGCCCGGCCCGCCGGGTGCGGCGCCTGCCGTCTGCTCGTACATCTTCTGCAAGAGGGCGGTGGAGGTCTGCTCGAGCGCCTGAGTCTTGCGCTCGATCTCCTCGCGATCGTCGCCGCCCATGGCCGCTCGGACCGCCTCGATGGCCTCGGTTGCCGCCTTCTTTTCGTCGTCCGATGCCTTCTCGCCCACGTCCTTGAGCGCCTTCTCCACCGTATGCACGGTCGCATCCGCCTTGTTGCGCGCGGTCACCAGTTCGCGGAATTTCTTGTCTTCCTCCGCGTGCGCTTCGGCATCGCCCACCATGCGCTTGATTTCCGCTTCCGACAGCCCGCTCGACGCCTTGATGACGATGCGCTGTTCCTTGCCGGTTTTCACGTCCTTCGCCGAGACGTTCAAGATGCCGTTGGCATCGATGTCGAAGGCGACTTCGATCTGCGGCATGCCGCGCGGCGCGGGTGGAATGTCCGTGAGATCGAACCGACCGAGCGACTTGTTGTCCGTCGCGCGATCGCGCTCGCCCTGCAGTACGTGAATGGTAACGCCGGTCTGATTGTCGTCCGCCGTCGAGAACGTCTGCGCGGCCTTGGTCGGGATGGTCGTGTTCTTTTCGATCACCTTGGTCATGATGCCGCCCAAAGTTTCGATGCCGAGCGACAGCGGCGTCACGTCCAGCAGCAATACATCCTTGACGTCGCCCGACAGCACGCCGCCCTGGATCGCGGCGCCGACGGCAACCGCCTCATCGGGGTTCACATCCTTGCGCGGCTCTCGGCCGAACAAGTCCTTCACGGCCTTTTGTACCAGCGGCATGCGCGTCTGGCCGCCGACCAGGATCACCTCGCCCACGTCCTTCATGGACAGGCCGGCATCCTTCAATGCGATGCGGCAGGGCTCGATGGTCTTTTGCACCAGATCCTCGACCAAGGACTCGAGTTTGGCGCGGGTGAGCTTCGTGTTCAGATGCTTCGGGCCCGCGGCATCCGCCGTGATGTACGGCAGATTGATCTCGGTTTGCTGGCTCGAGGAGAGTTCGATCTTCGCCTTCTCGGCGGCCTCTTTCAGGCGCTGCATGGCGAGCGGGTCCTTGCGCACGTCGATGCCGCTTTCCTTCTTGAACTCATCGGCCAGGTAATTGATGACGCGCAAGTCGAAGTCCTCGCCGCCCAAGAACGTGTCGCCGTTGGTCGACAACACTTCGAACTGGCGCTCGCCGTCGACTTCCGCGATCTCGATGACGGACACGTCGAAGGTTCCGCCGCCCAGGTCGTAGACCGCGATCTTGCGGTCGCCACCGTCCTTGTCGAGGCCATAGGCCAGCGCGGCCGCGGTGGGCTCGTTGATGATGCGCTTCACCGTGAGGCCCGCGATGCGGCCTGCATCCTTCGTCGCCTGACGCTGCGAATCGTTGAAGTACGCCGGTACGGTGATCACGGCTTCCGTCACCGGTTCACCCAAATAGTCCTCGGCCGTTTTCTTCATCTTCATCAGTACGCGCGCCGACACTTCGGGGGGCGCCATTTTCTTGCCCTGAACCTCCACCCAGGCGTCGCCGTTGTCGGCCCTGCCGATCTTGTAGGACACCATGCTCATGTCCTTCTTGACCACGGCATCGTCGAATTTACGGCCGATCAGGCGCTTCACCGCGGCCACGGTGTTGGCCGGGTTGGTGACGGCTTGGCGTTTGGCGGATTGGCCCACCAGCACCTCACCGTCCTTCGTGAAGGCAACGATCGACGGCGTCGTCCGGTCGCCTTCGCTGTTCTCGATGACTTTAGGCTTGCCGCCTTCCATGATCGCGACGCAGGAGTTAGTCGTGCCGAGATCGATGCCGATTATTTTGCCCATTGTGAAGACCCTCTGAAGAATTCGGATGCTGTGTCGCTGTTACGTGGGGCAAACCCCGGGAATTTCAATTGCCGTCCCCCGGCGATTTGCTGACGATTACCCGCGCGGGCCGCAATAAACGGCCGTTCAGGGAATAGCCCTTCTGGATGACCGACAACACGTTGTTGGGCGCCACCTCGCGGCTCTCCTGCGCCACCATGGCCTCGTGCCAGGCGGGGTCGAACGGCTGCCCGGCCGGGTCGATGATCTTCATGCCCGCCTTTTCGAAAGCCCGCTGCAGCTGCCGCAAAGTCGCCTGCGCGCCCTCGAGCACCGGACCCGGACTTGCCGCACCGGCGGCGACGCCGGCCTCCAACGCATCGCCCACCGTGACCAGGTCTTGGGCGAATCGCTCGACGGCAAACTTCCGCGCGTTCTCGATCTCGCGCTCGGTACGCTTGCGGTAGTTCTCCAATTCGGCCACCGACCGCAGGTAGCTGCTCCAGTTCTCTTGCGCTTTAGCCTCCGCCGCGGCCAAGGCGCCGTCCGGAGTCGAATTGCTCGGCGCTGGTGCGCTGGATTCCCGGGAGCCGTCGCCCACGGGCTGGTCGCTTTCGTTCACGTGCAAAGCCCTCAAAAAAGGAGTGAGCGGCAGTAATGACGCTCGAAGCCGCCGACGTGGGGGCTATTTGCGCGCGTTCAAGGCCGAGCCGAGCAGTTTTGCGGTGATGTCGACGATCGGGATGACCCGCTCGTAGGCCATCCGCGTGGGGCCGATGATGCCGAGCACGCCCACCACCTTGTTGTCCAAAAGGTACGGCGCGGTGACCACGCTGATGTCGTCCAATATCCGGTACCCGGACTCCTGGCCGATGAAGATCTGGATCCCGTCGGCGTGCAGACAGCTGTCGAGCAGCCGCAAAATATCGTGCTTTTCGTTGAAGGCTTCGAACAGCCGGCGCAGCCGATCGACGTTGGAGAGCTCGGCGAACCCCATCAGGTTGGTTTCCCCGGCTATGACATATTCCACGCGTTCTTCGTTGTTGGTATCGAATACCTTTTGCGCGACCTGGATGGCGTCGAGCATGAGCTGGTTCATGTGCTGCCGCGTTTCCTGGAGCTGGCGCACCAGCTGGGCTCTGACATCCGGCAGGGAACGGCCGGAGAACGCTTCGTTCAGGTAATTCGCGGCGCGGCGCAGCTCCTCGGAGGAATAGTGCCGATCGAGCTGCACCACGCGATTTTGCACCTCGCGGTTGTCCATGACCATGATGGCCAGGGCTCGATTTTCGGATAGGCCGACGAACTCGATTTGCGACAGCACGATGTAGTTGGGATTGGGCAAGGTCACCAGTCCCGCCATGTGAGTCACGCTCGACAGCATTCGCGACACGGTCTGGACCAGCGACCGGCCGGTGGGGGCATCGGTGCCCAACCGCCGCTGGATCTCCTCGATTTCCTCGGGATGCAGCGGCTTCAGTTTGAGCAGCGTATCGACGAAGAACCGGTAGCCCTTGTCGGTGGGAATACGGCCGGCGGAGGTATGAGGGGATGCCACGAAGCCGAGTTCTTCCAGGTCGGCCATGACGTTGCGGATGGTCGCCGAGGACAAGCTCAAGCCCGAATCGCGCGACAACGTTCGCGAGCCGACCGGCTGGCCGTCTCGAATATAATTCTCGATCAACGCCTTGAGGAGCAGCTGTGCCCGCTCAGTGAGGCTGTCGTCGGTACCTTCTGTCATAGTAGGACTCATTTGACATCCTCCCCTCCTTGAAAGTCAGGAGTTCCCTCGTGCGGGGGGATGCCCAAACCATCAATTCAGCGTACCACAGGGGACTCGGTTTGCAAGCCACGCTCAATCGACAAGAATAGCGGCCAATCGGCCGGTGACCGCGTTACTGCGCTCGTGCTACAAGGACGCCCAAGTTTATGTCTCATTCCTTCAAGTCCATCGCCCTCGTGGGCAATGCCAAGGATCTACGCGTCGCCGAATGCATGCTCAGCCTGGCGAGCCACTTCTATGCGCGCGGCCTGTGCGCCCTGGTCGATCCCGGCGTCGGGTTGGTCTTCCCGCCCGACAATGTGGTGCTTTGCCCCGAACAGTCTTTTGCAACGCGCGCCGAGCTCATCGTTGCCATCGGCGGCGACGGCACGCTGCTGTACGCCGCGCGCTTGGTCGCGGGTCACGCGGTGCCCCTGCTCGGCGTCAACCGCGGCCGCCTCGGATTTCTCACGGATGTGAGTCCGAACTCCATGCTCGAGGATATCGATACGGTGCTCGCAGGACGTTTTACCGAGGACCGCCGCTCGCTGTTGGCCGCGCGGCTGGAACGGCGCGGCGCGGCGCCCGTGGCTGCACTCGCCTTGAACGATGTGGTGGTGGGCAAGCGGGAGACCGGGCGCACCATGGACTTCGAGACCTCGATCAACGGACGTTTCGTCAACTCGCACAACGGTGACGGCATCGTCATTGCAACGGCGACCGGGTCTACCGCCTATGCCCTGTCGTGCGGTGGTCCCATCGTCGAGCCGGACCTCGACGTGTGGGTCATGGCGCCCATCTGCCCTCACACGCTGAGCGATCGGCCGATCATCGTCCGTGCCGGCAGCAAGATTCAGCTGCGGATGGCAGATCGGTTGGGATCTCACGCCCAGGTGACCTGTGACGGTACCGCAGTCGGCGATCTCGAGCAGGGCGACACCCTCTTCGTGGAAGGCGCCGCGGCCCAAATCACACTGCTGCATCCCCCGGGCTACGACTATTACCGCCTGCTGCGCTCCAAATTGCATTGGGGCCGTGGCGGCTACGGCGACATCGGCGAAAGGGGCGAATAGCACCGTGCTCACCCATTTGCAGCTGCGCGATCTCGTCATCGTGGATCGCGCGGAATTGGACTTCGGCTCCGGACTCATTGCTCTCACCGGCGAGACGGGCGCCGGGAAGTCCATCGTGGTGGACGCCCTGCTGCTGGTCGCCGGCGGCCGCGCAGGCGCGGACGTCGTACGGCAGGGTGCCGAACGGGCGGAAATCGCGGCAAGTTTTGCCGCCCTTCCCGCAACGGCCAAGGCTTGGCTCGAGCTGCAAGCGATCGAGCATGACGAAGAAGTCATCGTGCGGCGGGTCATCGGCGCCGACGGTCGGTCACGGGCCTATGTGAACGGCCAGCTCGTGCCGATACAGCAACTACGCGAATTCGCGGAATTCTTGATCGAGATCCACGGGCAACAAGAATTCCAGCATTTGGTCAAACGCAGCGCGCAGCGGGAAATGCTCGACCAGCATGTGGCACCGGATCTGCGTGACGCAGTGGCCGAGATCTATGGCCGCTACCGCGATTGCCGCCGCGAATACGATTCGCTGAAAGCGGCGTCCGAGAATCGCGAGTCGCGGCTCGATCTGCTGCGCTACCAATTGACGGAACTCAAGGCCGAGGTGACTACCGTCGCCGCCATCGAAGAGTTGTTCGTCGAGCAGAAGCGCATATCGGGCCGGGGTCGCCTGAGCGCGGCGGCGCGGACCGCCCTCACCGCTATTTACGAAGCCGATGCCGATAGCGCTCACGACCTGCTGGCGAAGGCGTCGGCCGCCCTCCGCTCGGTGAGCGACGCCGACCCGAAGCTGGCCGAGTCCGGCAAATTGCTCGCAGAAGCCACCATCCTGACGCATGAGGCGGCCGAGGGGCTGCGACACTATCTCGACAGCCTGGATGTCGACCCCGGGCGGCAGGAGGAGATCGAGCGACGCGCTGCCGCGCTCGAAGCGCTGGCTCGCAAACATCGCCAGAGCGTTCTCGAGCTGCCGGCGCAATCCATGCACATCGAGCGGGAATTACAGGCTCTCGACAACGCGGAATCCAATCTGGCGCAACTCGAGGCCCGGCTGCGCGCCTTGGCCGGGGAGTACCGCGCGGCGGCCGAGCGGCTGACGACGGCGCGCACGCGCGCGGCGGAAATGCTTGGCGGGCAAATTACCCGGCTCATGCAAACGTTGGGAATGTCGGGCGGACGTTTTGCCGTGAGCGTCCTGCCGGGTGAGGCTGAGTTCGGGCAGTACGGCACCGATGAGATCGAATTCCTGGTGAGCGCCAACCCGGGTCAGCCCTTGAAAAGTCTGGCGAAAGTGGCTTCCGGCGGCGAACTGTCGCGCATCAGCCTTGCCGTCCAGGTGGCAGCCGCCGCCAAGCAGTCGTCTCTGTGCATGGTATTCGATGAGGTCGATGCAGGAATCGGCGGCGGTATTGCGGAAATCGTGGGTCGCCAGTTGCGCGAATTGGGCCAGCGGTCCCAGGTGCTCTGCGTCACCCATCTGGCCCAGGTAGCCGCGCAAGCGCACGACCAGTTCAGAGTCACCAAGCAAACCGACGGAAAAATCACGCGTACCGCCGTGCAGACGTTGAGTTCCGCGGAACGGGTGGACGAGATAGCGCGCATGTTGGGCGGCGTTCACATCACGGATCAAGCACGCGCACATGCCCGCGAAATGCTGGATCGGGCGGCGCCTGCGGCATCGCCCAAGAAAAAGCCCGCGCGGCGCGCCTGAGCCAGGCAGCCCGGTGGACCCTTGCGCGGCGGGCTGCCCGGCGGCGGGCCGCCGGCGAGGTCGCGGGGGTCGCGGCGCTATTTCGGCCTTTTCTGGTACGGACAGTTGGGCTTGCGGCAATGCCCGTACAAGATCAGCGAATGATCGCTGATCTCGAAGCCCAAGCGCTTCGCCACCGCGTGCTGCCGTTCTTCGATACCGCCTTCCATGAACTCTTCCACGCGGCCGCAGTCCACACAGACTATGTGGTCGTGATGCGCGCCATGGTTGAGTTCGAATACGGCCATGCCACCCTCGAAATGGTGGCGCGTGACGAGGCCGGCGGCTTCGAACTGCGTCAGAACGCGGTAGACCGTGGCAAGGCCGATATCCTCGTTGGACACCAGCAGTTTTTTGTAGATATCCTCGGCGCTCATGTGGCGCGCCGAGCTGTCCGCGAGAATATCGAGGATTTTCAGCCGCGGAAGCGTGACCTTGAGGCCCGCATTGCGCAGGTCGTTGCTTTCGTTGGTGGACGATGGCTTGAGGCGCTGCGGCATGCGGTGCAACTCGGTATGATACGGCTCCGATTATCAATCATTTAATGGCAGCGCACCACATCGATGAAAATATTCCAACGTTTGTTCCTGGGTCTGACCCTGAGCTTGCTCGCCTCCGCCTGCGTGTACCGCATCAACATCCAGCAGGGCAATTTCCTGGACCAAGCGGCGGTCGAGCAGGTGAAAGCGGGCATGACTCGCAGCCAGGTGCGCTACCTGCTCGGCACCCCCATGGTCGCCGATAGCTTCAATCAGGAACGCTGGGACTATATTTACTACCTCAAGAAGGGGCGCACGCGCCGCGTCGATTCCCGCCGCGTGACCGTGTACTTCGACGGCGAGAAAGTGGCGAGGCTGGACAAGCCCACCGCCGAAGTGGCCGCGGCGCAGGATAAATCCGCGGCGCAGATCAAGAATGGTAGGACTTATTAGGAATCGCGCTCACCCTGAACGCGTTGGGCCCGTCTAGGATCTTCGCCCAGCCTCGCGTGCCCGCGCGCGCCGCGCACTCTTCGGGTCCGCCGCCAGCGGCCGATAGATCTCGACGCGGTCGCCGTCGTTCAGCGGTTGGCGCGGCGAAGCCAGCCTGCCGAAAATGCCCACGGCCGAATGCAGTACGTCCACTCCGGCGAAGGCAGGGTCGGCAGCCGCCAACCGCAGCACGTCATCGATGGTGGCCGGAGAATCCAGACGGAACGTCTTGACGATGGCGCGTTGCGGCTCGGCGTAACTCACCTCGACGCCGATGAGTGCACCGGTCGTCGGCTCGGGCACCGGCGGCAGATTGGAACTGCGCGGCGCGCCTGGATCCGGAGGGGGCACAGAATCCGATGGCGGCACTGGATTCGACGGCAGCATGCGCGTCAGGCGTAGATCTTTTGCGCCCGCAGCACGAAGGCGTCCACGATGGTAGCGCAAACCGCTTCGAACGCCGCGCTGAATGCGACTGCGGTGAGGCGGTTCTTGAACTCGAACTCCACGCGAAAATGCACGCGCGATCCGCGTTCGCCGATGGCATCGAACCGCCATTCGCCTTGCAGATAGCGGAACGGCCCGTCTACCAGACGCATGAGAATGTGACGGTCCTTCGTCAGCGTGTTGCGAGTGGTGAACTTGGTCTGCAGCACACCGCGGGCGACCGCGATCGACGCGAGGCGCTCCGTATCCGACTCGTCCGTGAAGCGGGCAGCAGTGCACCACGGAAGAAATTCCGGATAGCGGTCGACGTCGTTGACCAACGCGAACATCTGGGCCGGAGTAAAAGTGACGATGGCGCTGCGTTCGACGACCTGCAAGCTTGAGCTCCAACTCCCGCAGCAAAAAGGCCCCAGGGGCCGGCATTCTCGCACAACACGCGATGCGCGGGCGCGGGCGCCCTCGAATCGGTAGACTTCGCCCTCAAAGGTACATACGAAAAGCTCATGACGGCAAGATATTCGACGGTTAAACATATGTTCACCATGCGGGCGGAAACGTCTCCCGATGACCTCGTACCGGCGCTCCCGTGAAGACGCAGGAAAAGCTGCCGCCGATCGCCGTCAATCGCAAGGCGCGTTTCGATTACTTCATCGAGGACCGCTACGAGGCCGGGCTTTCTCTCATGGGTTGGGAGGTCAAGAGCATGCGCGCCGGCAAGGCGCAGATTGCCGAGGCCTACGTGTACCTGAAGAACGGCGAAGCCTTTCTCTTCGGCGCGCACATCAGCCCGCTCAATTCCGCCTCCACCCACGTCGATGCCGACCCTACCCGCACCCGCAAGCTGCTGCTCAATCGGCGCCAGCTGGATCATATGGTGGGCGCCGTCGAGCGGCGCGGTCACACCATCGTTCCGCTCGAGTTGTATTGGAAAGAGGGTCGCGCCAAGCTCGAGATCGGCCTCGCAAAAGGCAAGAAGCAGCATGACAAGCGGCACACCGAAAGAGACCGTGACTGGCAGCGCGACAAGGGCCGGATCATGAAGGCTAATCGTCGCTAGGGTTCGGGAGTCGCAAGCGCGGCACACTCCCCGGCTTCGGTAGCGTGCCAGCTCTCACAGATTCCGCCACGTCGATTGCCGCACCGGAGCGTTGGCCCTAGGCTGCGTTCGAAGCCGTAGTTAGCGGAGACGCCGTAGTTAGCGGAGGAGATATGAAGGTAACGACAGGGTTGCGGGAAGTGCGGCCGTGGGGCACGGTCGAGTGGGTAACGGTCCGGGCCACCAAGACTCCCGACCTGTACTCGATCATTTTCGATCCACACAAGTTCGAACTCACCGCGGCCGATGATGCCGAACTGCTCGATCGCGTCACGAAAAAACTTCGCGTTCTGATGCAAAAGGCACCGTAACTTGCACGAACGCCCGCGTTTGCGCCCACGGGCGCTGAAATCGCTGTTTCAGCGCCCCAATTTGGGGCCGTGACTGCATACCTGTTTGCCTGGACCACGGAGTCGCCCCTGAGGGTACTGTTGATGGGAGGAACGACTCCAATACCCCGTCCATTGATCACGTCTGCATCTTGAAGGAATATGTGCCGATGCCCCATCCGGTGGTGTTGCACTGGACTTCTCGGGGTTGACAGCCTCGAACATAGCCGTGTGGGCTGCGGCGACCGATCGCGCGCGATGCCGCCGGCGCGACTATTGGGGCAGTGCGAACCAAATTCGGACGCGACGACAATTTGAGGGACTACGAGGGAAATAAAAAGAAGGGAGACTCATGGATACGCAATCCTGGCTGACCCGTCTTGCGCTGCGCACCTGCAACTGGTCGGAACGCTGGTTTCCGGATGCCTACGTGTTCGCCGCGCTGGCGGTAGTCTTGGTGGCGCTGGTGGCCATGGCCGCCGGTGCTTCGCCGACTGCAACGACCAGCGCCTTCGGCGATGGCTTCTGGAGCCTGATCCCCTTCACCATGCAGATGTGCTTCATCATCATCGGCGGCTATGTCGTGGCCGCATCGCCGGCAGCGTCACGGGTGATAGAGACACTGGCGCGCCTGCCCCGCAGCGGACGCGGTGCGGTGAGTTTCGTGGCACTGTTGAGCATGCTGGTATCGCTGCTGCATTGGGGATTGAGCCTTATTTTCAGCGGCCTGCTCGTGCGTGCGCTGGCGCGCCGCGAGGATCTGCGTATGGACTATCATGCTGCGGGCGCCGCCGGTTACCTCGGAGCGAGCTCGGTATGGGCGCTTGGCCTATCCTCCTCCGCCGCACTTCTGCAAGCCAATCCGGCCAGCATGCCGCCGGCGCTGCTTGCGATCACCGGTGTAATACCGTTCACCGAGACTGTGTTCTTGTGGCAATCGCTGCTGCTGACCGCGATCCTGATCCCCGTATCGGTCGGCATCGCCTGGTTGTCTGCGCCCATGGAAAACGCGGTCTGCACCGCCAAAGTGCTCGGCGTGGCAACCGAGGCGCAAGCGTCGGGACCGTCGCGGACCCGGCCGGGCGAATGGCTGGAACACAGTCCGCTGCTGAATCTTGCGCTTGTTGTTCTGGGCGGGGGTTGGCTCGCGCATGAGATAGCAGCCAAGGGCTTCTCGGCCATCACGAGCCTCAACACCTACAACTTTCTTTTCCTGATGGTGGGCCTGCTGTTGAGCTGGCGCCCGCGCGTATTCCTCGATGCCGTGACGCGAGCGGTCCCCAGCGCCACGGGCGTGCTAATCCAATTCCCGCTGTACGGCGGCATCGCCTCCATTCTGACCGCCGCCAAGGGCGCCGGCGACCAAAGCCTGGCACAGCAGCTCGCGGCCTTCTTCACTCATATTGCTACACCCGGCAGCTTCCCAGTGGTGATGGGGCTTTACTCTGCCGTGCTTGGATTCTTCGTACCTTCGGCCGGCGGCAAATGGTTGATCGAAGCGCCTTACCTGATGCAATCGGCGAATGAATTGCACGCCCATCTGGGCTGGGCGGTACAGGTCTACAACGCCTCCGAGATGTTGCCCAATCTCATAAATCCGTTCTGGATGCTGCCGCTTCTGGGAATTCTCGGCTTGAAAGCGCGCGACTTGATAGGTTTCACTTTCCTGCAGTTCGCGGTTCACTTGCCGCTGGTGCTCTTCCTACTGTGGCTGCTGGGACTGACTCTACAATATCACCCGCCAGTGCTGCCAACGACCCATTGACTACGAAACAGAGGGAATGACACATGTGAAGGTCCGTACTGGCGACGCTTGCCAATTGGTGGAGCCGGGGGGAATCGAACCCCCGTCCATAAGTCCTACGCCTCAAGATCTACGTACGTAGCCACGTCTATTGTTCTCACCGCGCGCTAACCCGACGGGCAGGGAAAGCGTGCAGCCAGCCCGGTAGCGATTCGCAAGATACACCCCAGACACGTGTATCCCGCTAGCTGATGTGCGCTACCCCTGACCGTTCGCATCAGCACAAGCCGATCAGGGTTCAGCAGCCTAAGCCGCTAGAGCGTAGTTGTCTTCGTTGGCAACTATAAGTTTGCAAGTTGGTTTAACGAGGGAACCTGCACCTCGGTACGCACCTGAAGTTTCGCAACCCATGTCGAAACCGGTCGGCCCCAAGTGAACGAGTAGTCTACGCCCATGTGCCCGCATATCCAAATGAGCAGATGGGCGGGGTGGCCGCCCCCCCGTGCCGCGCGCCGGGTGGCCGCGCCGGGTTAGGCCGCGGCGCGTAGGCCCCCCGCCCTCCCCCGAGAACGAGCCTAACTAACTAACTGCTGCCTCCCGCAGCGCGAAAACACCCGCTCTCCTGGTCGATCTGCCCGTGATTCCGGACGGCGGGGAGCAGTTCTCCATCAGCGAATGGACATCCTGTGGCTCCCGGATCGACCTGGCCCTGGGAGTCCGTCGCAGCCGGCGAGTATCCACCCCGGGCGCGCAACGTCTCCAGCATCGGCTCATACCCGGTACGCCAGGCGCAAGCGTCGGCAAAGCGGCTGCGCAATGCCTTCAGAATTTGCATGCCGGCGAAATCCAAATCGCCCCAGAACCACAAGGGACCCGGCGCATGCGCAGCGCCTTCTTCGTACCACCATCGTTCGAATGCTCGGCATGAAGTCGCAGAGCCCTCGCCGCAGTAGTGCAGTAGCGCTCCGCTGCGCGACCGGATCCGGGCGGCGGTACCGCGAAAACCGGCGGCGTAAATCAGAGCAAGGTCTCGCGCTTGCTCCGGAAATCCAGCCACGGCTGCGGTATAGGTATCCTGATTCTCGATGAACAGCACGCCGCCGCATATTACGGGCAGATGTACGGCCACCACCAAGGTGCGCTCGCGTACCGCGAGATCGGGAAACAGAGCGGCTATCAAATCGCCGCGATCATCCAGTACCTTCGAATCACCCCAGAAGGCCGTGGCGCTCAGGTGCCGCAACGTTGCCGGTGTGCTTTGCGCGCCTGGCCCTTGGGGGCCGGCTGCCGTTGCGCCCCGCTTTCCCAGGGTTGCGAGCGCGCCGAGTACTTCCTCCGCACTGCGATTCGGGATGACGATTCTGCGTTTCAGCAAGGGTTCGCAGCCGCCGGGAAACGCACCTGCATGCGCCGCGACGGCGCGCCGCCACGACAGCATCGCCGGCTCGAGCCACTCCCGCTGCAGCCAGTCACGCAGCACCGGCTCGCACAGTGGCGCGAATGCCAGACGAGCGGCTTTCCAGTCGGCATCGTAATGGGCGCGACGCCCCGCACGAACCGCGAGCACGCCCAGCCGTTCGAGTTCGAGAACCTGTGCCCAGGTCTCATCGGCTTGCGAGTCGTTGCTGGCAAGCGCCGGCAGCTGCTCCTCGGCGGCCAAGGTCACGTGACGCTGGCGGATGTCGCCCGGCTGCCGGTCGAAGCGATCCAGGACCACATGCAGCATCGCGAGTATGTGCGTCTCCTCCGACAGCCATACCGGCTTCTCGATGCCGTTCATTACGGCAGCACGTCGCTCATGAATTCGAGTTCGGCCTGCTGCAGAACGGTGCGGCGGTGCTGTGCCCACAGTTCCCCGATGCGCGTCTGATTGCATTCCTTGCGATCGACCAGCACTCGCGTCAGCAATTGACCGCGCGGCGCGCTCGGAACCTTCGCGAAGACGAAATCGTTGCTGATGAGATCCATGAAGGGACCGCATTTGCTGGTGGGCATGATGAAAATCAGCTGCAATCCAAGAGTTCGGGTGAGATAGCCGATGACTTCCCGAGAGCGGTTCTCGTCCATTTTCGAGAATGCCTCATCCACCAGCACCATGCGCAGATGGCTATTTCCCTCGGAATAACGCAGTGCCGAGGTGATGCTCGCCGCACGAATGATGTAAGCCGGCGTTTCCAGCTGGCCGCCGCTGCCGGTGCCGTATTCCGACAAGGCGATCGGCGGCTTCCCCTCGACCTCCTTGTAAATCTCGTAACGATGGAAATTGCGGTAGTCCGCAATGCGCTCGAGTTCACGCATCGACTTCTGCTCGTCCGTGCCGAGCAGCAAGCCCATCAGCGAATCGCGCACCTGCAGCGACTTGGGCGACAGCGGCGCATCGAACAACGTCGCCTCCTCGCCGATCGCCGGATTGCGTACCACTTCCTCGAAAAAGCGCGCGTACTCGCGATATTCAGGCAACCACTCTTGTGCGAAGCGAAACTGCTCCCGATCCGATCCGAAGCGGTGCCCCACCAGTTCCTTGTTGAGTAAATCGAGCTGACGCGTGCCGTTCAGGATCGACTGATGAATTTCCTGGCACAGATGCGACACGAACGCGTCGTTGAAACTCTTCTTGAGCATTTTCAGCTGCTCGTGCTTGTCGACCAGAACATTGTTCTTCAGGATGTTGTAGATACGGTCGATCTCGCGCCTCAGCTCCCCGAGGCTCGCGAACAACGCCGCATCATAATTTCCGACGAATGTCGTATAGACGACGGCATCGGCGGGACGGCATTTCTGATTGTGCTCGAGTATGGTGGTGCCGAGGGCGTGCTCGCTTCTGCGCAGCCGGCCGCTGATCTCATTTGACGTGATTTCGGCACGCGCCGGGTCCAGAGCTTGCGCGTCGATCTCGGCGTCCCGCATGTGCGCATCGAGGTCGAACTCCGGCCAAAGCGAGTGAACGCGGCGCAGATCCGCTGCGGCCGCGCCCGCACGCGTCTCGGCGGCATCTTTCTCCGCGCGCAGACGCTCGAGCTCGTCCAGCAGATTCGCCAATTGCCTGTTCAGGTCGCCTTTACGCGTGAGAAGGTCGCCCGAGCGCAGCCGCGCCTCTCTTTCTTGCTCGCGCAGCATGGCCAGGTCCGCCTCCAACGAGGCATGCTGGCTCAGGTCGAGTCCGGCGAGCAACACCTCCACGCGCCGTATTTCGCGATGCAGCGCGAGCAGCGCGGCCAATGAGTCGGCAAAGTGCAGCGGCGCGAGACTGCTCACCGCGTCGAGCAATCGCGCGCTCTCCTGCATCCGCGTATTCGCTTCCTGCCGATCGATGCTCCACCTGTCGACCTCGAGTTGCCGGGCCCGCAATGCTCGCTCGCGGGCGCCCGCTCCGAACACGAGATCGGCATCGGCGATGTCGCAGCGGAACAGCGTATAGTTCCCGCAACCCATGCCGTCGGCCGTGATGCCGCGGGCCGTCTGGCGCAGCTCCTCCGCGCTTTCGACGCGAACCACGGCTCCGTAGCTCGCCGTGACGTAGGCCTGCGCGATGCGGTGCGAAAACTTCAGAATATGGACGATGGACTCGGGCGGCAGCTTGATGCGGGAGGCATCGCGCAGCGCCTTCGTGCCCTGAATCACTCGTGCCCTGTTGTCCCGTCCCGGGAGGCTGCGGACCAGTTGAATCGCCTGCGCCTCGTACTGCTCATCCACGATGATGCCGAAGCGGGCCCCGCCCATGTAGCCTTCGATGGAGGACTGCCAGCGTGGATCGGCCACATCGATGTGGTCGCAAAGAATGCGCGCGTCGGCCTGCGGGTATTGGGCCCGAATGGCGGCCAGAGCCCGCTCTGCGTAGGCCGGATAGACGGCTTGCTTCGCCTCCAGCCGGGCTATTTCCTGGCGCTTCTGTTGAATCTGGCTCGAGCAGTGCTCGTAGCGCTGGCGGCGCAGCTGATGGGCAGCCGATACCTGGTCACGGCGGCTTTCGCCCGCCTCGCGCCGCAACCAGTAATTCACGAGTTCGGTCTGCGCGCGCTGCGCGACGGCCGCGTCGTCCAGGTGCTTCTCCAGCATCTGCAAGTCGTTGGTCAGATCGCGCTGCAGGATGCGCGGCAGGTCGATACCCGTATTGCCCCGTGCCTCATGCGCCTGCCGTACGATGCGGCGCGCCTCCAGATCGGTGACCTGCGGCAAATCGGCCGCGAAAGAGGGTGTGCCCAAGAGTTCGGTGAGCGCCTGCACCGAGCGCAAGTTCGTTTCGAGTTGCGCACCCTGCTCCAGCATATCCACCGCCCGCCGGCTGAGATCCCGGTCGAATCCCTGGCGCTCTTTCTCCAGCGCATCTTTTTGCTGAAGCGCGGGGACGCCCTGCCGTTGTGCCTCTGCATTGACCAATGCCGCATGCACGCGCTGCGCGCGCTCCTCGGCGAGCAGCAGCTGCGCGGCGTTCTCTTCCAGATCGCGTCGTGCCGCATCGCGCGCAGCGCTCGTTCTCTGGTAGCGGGCCTGCCAGGTCAGAAACGCAGCGCGGGCTCGCGCATAGGACAGCGTCTCCAGTTCCACCCAGCTCCCGAGATAGACGAGCGCGTGCGTGCTGGCTCGTTCGAGCAGCGCGGCGCTGTCCTTCAGCCCCTGTGCCTCGCGCTCCATGCCGTGAATCAGCTTGAGCTGGCTGGAGACCGAGCGGATGGCCTCGCCGAGATCACGCCGTTCCAGCACTTCCTCGGCAACGAACTGATTGATGCTGCTGACTGGCTTGTAGGCCATGAATCGCGAGAAGGCGCGTGCCGCCGCCATGGATTCGCGCTCCGAGACCGAGTCCGGCTTGCCGCGCAGCGCGCCGTACAATCGGCGCAGGTACGCCCGCTTCTGATCGTACCGCTCGACGCTGCGCTTCCCAAAACGGGTGATGAGCGACTGCTGGATCTCGTCGAGCAGCACGATGTGCCGCACGCCGTTCAGATCGCGGACGAACGCGCCGAGGTTAAGCTCGACGTTCGGCAAGATGAGAAACAGCAGCATTTCTTCGCGCGACAGCGCCTGCTTGCCGGACTGGTCCAGCCACGCACGCACACCCACCACCGCAGTAAAGGGCTCCGCGGTCTCCTCCTTCGTGGGATGAAACACGGCGGCCAGATAGCCGTCGGTCGCCTCCAGGCGCGCGTAGCTGCCGTCATCGCAGCCCAGAATATAGGACGATAGCGTCCGCACGCGCTTGCCGCCGCGGCCACGCTGGCTGCTCTCGTCCTGCCCCGGGTTGAAGTGGAAGAGGTTCTCGTGAGCGGCCGTCATGACGGTCTGAATCGCATCCGCGGCCGTGGTCTTTCCCGAGCCGTTCGCGCCCGAGAAGAGGTTCACCGGTCCCAAGTCGAACTCGCCGTCCGGCACGTTGCCCCAGTTCACGAACACGAAGCGCTTAAGAAACATCGCCGCTCCCCTCGACATCGCCGCTTCCCTCGACGGCCGACGTTGCCGCGCCATTGCCCGCTTTGCCGACGAAGCGCGCCGCCTCGATCGCATCAGTGCTCACGAAGTCCACGATCATCGGATGGATGCGCAGCCACGCTTCGCTTTGCTCGATCTCCTCGTCGTCGCGGTATTCGATGAGGCGCAGCTGGCGCACGCGCTGGAATACCCGCCGCCGCTCGCCGGACTTTTCCGGCAAGCTGCGGTTGAGCCAGTTTTTGAGGGCCAGGCTGATCGCCTCCAGCGGTTCCATCGCGTAGCCATGCTCGTCGATCTTGCCCTCCCGCACGGCCTTGTCGTACTGCGCCCGCAGCACGAGGATCAATGCAACCTCGTTCTGCGTGGGGCGCGCGCGCAAACTGCCGCCGAAGGCCTGCTCCGCGGCTTGGTCCATGTCCGGCGTGCGGCTGCCGGGCGGATACAAGCGCACGTACTCGAAGCGCCGGTCATGGTGCATCTCGATGCCGTACAACGACAACAATTCGGCGACGATGTCCTCGACGCGCACGAAGCGGTCGTAGATTTCACGTTCGGTCTGCGATTCCGCGCGAACCAAGATGCCGTAATTCAGCAAGCGGATGAGCAGCTCGCGCAGCTGCTCCAGCGCAAGGCCCGTAGGTTCCAGACGCTTCTCCAGATAATCATTGAGCATCATGCGGCCCTTCTATTATGCGCACCACGAATTCGTCCATGGCATCGAAGAATTCATTCTTGACACGCCGTCCCGTATCGCTCACCTCGAAACGCAGGCCGAGATCTCCCCATCCGGCGGCCCCGACGTCGAGAACGTGGGCGCAGTACAAGAGCTCACGCGCGTCCCTGACGGGCAGCGACGTGGTGCGAATCTCGTGACCGCCGGCCAAGGCCGTGACGAGATAGTCGTACAGTTGCCGATTGTTGACGGCGAAAGCGCGTTCCAGCGCCTGTTCGACGAACAGCCGCCGGCGCGCATGGATGTCGTCGTGCACTCCGCTCTCGGCGCGCGTGTCGACGGGCCGCCGACGCTCGGTATTGTAGAGACGCAAGGTGTCCGGGTCCACGAAACCCACGTCGAGGACCGCCAACTGCTCTGCGGCGGCCGCAAGACGCTCGTCTTGCTCGGCGTCGGGCAGCGCACGCAGACTTTCGAACACCTCGAGAAGCGCGTGCTGGCTTGCCTGCGAGAAGCTCAACTGACGCAATAGGATGTCCGCGCGCCGGGTGAAGCCGTGCACGGATTGGCGCAATGCCGGCAGCATCACGTCCGCGGCACTGTGCACGCGGCTTTCGATTTGATCCAGTATCGTCATGTAGACCGAGCGCTTGCCCTCGGGAATGAGCTCCGGAACCAAGCGGCGCAATTCCCGTTCGACTTCGATTTTCAGCTCGCGCTTTTGCAGTTTGGCGCGGCGTAGCAGCTGATCCAGGTCTTCGCGATACTTCAGTACGCTGTCCTCCGAGAAGCGCACCGCCAAATCGGGCATGAAGCGCTTTTCCATGAAGTCGAAGAACTGCTCGCTCGCGTGGCGCACGAGCTGCTGCGCCTCGACATCGCGAATCAGTTCCCGCTTGCGCTCCTCCAGTTCCGCGATGACGTCGGAGAAATCCGATACGATGCGCTCGGAGTATTCGAAGGCATCGAGCAGATCGTATACCTCATGCTTGTCCAGGAACGAGCGAAGGGCGCTGCAGGTGTTGCGGGTGTTGCGATGCCGCGTGCGGAAGCGCCCGCCGGCGATTTCCTCCATCGGCTGCGTGAACACGCGGCCGACGCGCGAGAATCCGTAAGTGCTGGTAAGCGCCACTTCGTCGACGTGCAATTCGAGCCACCCATGCTCGAGCAGGAGGTTGAGCATGAAGTTGGCCTGTTCGCGCTCGCCGCGCGCCGGGGGCTGCGTGTCGTCCTCCGCCTCTTCGAGTACCGGCGTGCGGGTGATGGCCTCCTGAAACGCTTCGAGCACGTGCTCGCGATGCACGACTCGACTGTAGTCGGCCAAGGAACTGTAGAGGCGCGCATAGAGCGCGTGCAAGCAGGCGGCCACCTGCGCCCGGTATTTGCCGGTCAACGGTCGAAAGAAGTGCAGCCGCTTGTCGGTAAACAGCATTTATCTATTCCAGCTCCTATGTCCGAAGAGGTGTCTCGACCGTTCGTGCGGGTACCCCGAGCGACGCCCCGGCAAGGTTACTATTTGAAGCAGCCGAAGATTACCTCTAAGCTTCACTCCACATCGGCCAATCGTGGCACGCAAGGTCAATACCCCTAATGACGCGCATTGAAGTCCCGAATTCCATAGGAAGACGTCGGTCGTCGCGCGGCGCCGGCCGCTGGCTCATCGTGCTGCTGCTCGTGCTGGCCGTCGGCAGCGCACTGTGGGCCTGGCTCACCCTGTCCTGGGCGTATTCCGACGGCGAGCGGGCCGGGGTGCTGCAAAAATTCTCACGAAAGGGCTGGGTCTGCAAGACCCAAGAAGGAGAGCTCGCGCAATATGTAGTGGCCGGAATTTCGCCGCAGATCTGGCAATTCAGCGTGCGCGACCAGACCGTTGCGCGGCAACTCGACAAAGCGGTCGGCCATCGCGTGCAAGTCCACTACACCGAGCATCCGGGCGTCCCCTCGTCCTGCTTCGCCGACACGCGCTACTTCGTCGACCGAGTCACCATCACCGACGACCAGCCCGGCAGCCCCTCGCCGCAGGGCTTTGGCGCTTCGCCCGGGCCCATCCCGGACGTTCACCCCGGTACGACCGTCGTGCCGCCGCCGGCTGCGCCCAAACCCTAGGAAAATTTGCGCATCGAGGCCGCTACCTGTTCGCCGATGCTTATCGCCGTTCGCAGCGCGAGGAGGCCGTCTTCACCCGTCACAGCCGCCGCGCCCCCGGTTGCGGCGGCATCGAGAAACGCCTCTATCTCCGCCCGCAACGCATCCCCCTGCTCGTAACTGCTCTCCTCGATGGCGATTTGCGGGGTGCCGTCCGGGCCCAAACCAACGCCCTTGCGGATCACGGTCAGTACTTTCTGCTGCAAGTCCATCGAAACGTAGGCATCGTCCTGAACCAGCCGAAGTCGCCGTTCGGTCTTTCGGCTGACGCGGCTCGCCGTCGCGTTGGCGACGCAGCCATTCGCGAAGCGCAGCCGCGCGTTCGCAATGTCGATCTCCTGGGAAAACACCCGGGTGCCGATCGCATCCACCGCAACCACCGGGGAGCGCACGATGCTCAGGATGAGATCGATGTCATGAATCATCAAATCGAGTACCACATCGACATCCGTGCCGCGATGTTTGAACGGCGCGAGCCGTGCGGACTCGATGAACCGGGGAACCGTCAGTAGGGGCTGCACCGCCTGTACGGCGGCATTGAAGCGCTCCAAATGCCCGACCTGAAGGATCCGATTGGCCCGACGCGCCGCTTCGATCAGGCCGACCCCCTCTTCTATCGTCGTGGTCATCGGCTTCTCGACCAGGACATGCGCGCCCGCCTCGAGAAACTCCTTCGCCACGGTAAAATGATACTGCGTCGGCGTGACGATGCTCACCGCATCGACGCGCCCCAGCAGTTCGTGGTGGTCGGCGTAGCATGCCACGCCCAATTCCGCAGTCAGCGCATCGCGCGCGGACTTTGAAGGGTCCACGACTCCCACCAATTCGGAGTTCTGCAGTGACGCGTACTTCTGGGCGTGGAAGCGGCCGAGGTAGCCGACGCCGATGACTGCCGTGCGCATCGGAGCTAGGGACGCATCTTGCGCCGCCACTTGCTGCGCGCGCGGTAATCCTGCCGTAGTTGCAGAGTGGCGCCGCCGACGATGACCAGCGTCACCCCGCAGAAACACAGCAAGCTCCGCCACACCGTCCAAAGACCCGCCGACAAGGACCAGACCATCGTCCCGAGGGCCAGTACGGCGCCCACGCCGACGAACATCCAGGGCCTGGCGTCATACACTATTTGAGGAGTCCAGGAACGCATGGGTGGATTCTACCGCTACGCGCAGCCGCCGCGGCATTTCGTTTACACTTGCGGCCCATGCATTCCAAGACGATTCTCGAGAGGTTGGGTTTGGCCGGCGATTGGGTCCAGGAAGCGGGCCTGGCGGTGATCACCTTGGCGCTCGGCTTCGGGATTATGCCCCTTCTCATTTACCTGGGCGGATCGTGGGCGCTGGGCCGTTACGAGGGCGCCGGCGTCGCCCGTATCTACGGCACCCTCTACCGCGGCCTCGGGTTGGGCTCGCTGGCCTCCTGGGTCGTCGTGCTCGGCCCCTACGGCCTTTACCTGCTCTTCAGGGCCTTGAGGCTTTGGTGGCGAGCGAGCGCCCGTCTGGCTTGAAGCCCGCATTCAAGTTTTGAGCGTCGCGGACGCTAACAATCAATGAGAGCCTTTGGATCTGGTTTCTTGGTTGGAGCGTGACGCGTGAATCCCGACGTCGAAGCACACCTTCGCTCAATAGTTAATTTCCCCTCTCCGCCGGGCATCGCCACGCATATCATCGAGCTTGCCCGGGATCCGGACGTCGAGATGGGCAAGGTCGCCAAGGCGTTGAGCATGGATTCGGCGCTATCGACCAAGATACTCCGAATCGCCAATTCGCCCCTGTACGCGCAGCGCCGCAAGAGTGAAAACCTGCGCCAGGCGCTGGTCGTGCTCGGGCTCAACGCGACGCTGACCCTGGCGTTGAGTTTTTCGCTCCTCAAGTCGCTGCGCAACGGCAAACCCAACGGCATCAGTCATCCGTTGTACTGGCGACGCGCGCTCCTCGCAGCAACGGCGGCACGCGCGCTCGCCGACGCCAAACATCAGCCGATGGCGGAGGAAATATTTCTGGCCGCGCTGCTCCAGGACATCGGCATACTGGCATTGGACCAGGCCGTGCCGGATCTGTATCGCAACGGCGAAGCTTTGCAGCGCGACCATGTGGCACTCGCCGAAGTGGAAAAAAAACGCCTGCAAACCGACCACGCCGAAGTAGGCGGTTGGCTGATGCGCATGTGGAATCTGCCGGACCGGCTGCACCTTGCGATAAGTCATAGCCATCGCATCGATCCCTCCTTCGCGGCGGATCCGAAACTCATGTTCGAGCGCTGCGTCGCACTCTCGGGTCCGGTCGCAGACCTTTTTCTTCTGGATCCGGGCGAGCGCCAGTTCGCGGAGACGGCGCTCAGCGCCGAGCGCAGCCTCGGCCTCGACCGGGTGGCCTTCGGTCAAGTTCTCGGCACGGTCGGTGCAATGATTCCCGAGACCGAAGCCATTTTCGAGTCCCAGCCGCTTGCCAAGCAACATCCCGAACTGATACTCGAGCAGGCGCGCGAGGCCCTCATGCTGCGCGGCTTGCATGCGCTGCGCGAGATAAACACGCTGCGCGCCGCTGCGGAAAGCTCGAACGCCCGTGCGCTCGAGCTGGAGGAGCAAACACGCCGCGATGCGTTGACGGGCGCGTACAACCGCGCCCATCTAGACAAGGCGCTGGCCCATGAATTCGAGTATTCGACGCGCCACAAATGGCCGCTGAGCATTGCGCTCGCGGACCTGGACAACTTCAAAGGGATCAACGACAAATTCGGCCAGCAAGCCGGCAACCGCATACTGCAGGCGACGGCGCGCATCATGCGCGGCAATACCCGCGAGACGGACCTGATCGCCCGCTACGGCGGCGAGGAATTCATGGTGCTTCTGCCCGCCACCGATGCCGCTACCGCGCGCAGCGTATGCGAACGCATCGTCGCCGCGTTCCAGAACACCGGCCACGTAATAGGGTCGGAGCAAGCCAAGGTCACCGTCTCCATCGGTTGCGCCACCCATGGCGAACAAACCTCGTTCGCGAGCATCGCCGACCTCATAAAAGCCGCGGACCAGGCGCTGTATGCGGCCAAATTGCTGGGCCGAAATCGCACCGTGCCCTTTGACCGGCATATTCCCGCAACGCTGGGGGCGAAGCTCGGTTGAGCGGACCCCGCGCTACGCGAGGGGCGCCGCATATACGCCGTATTAAGTCATGTGCGATTTGATTCCCATCACAATTCTGACACCCGGGCAACCACGCGCTGTCGCGATTTGGGAACATCCCTCGCGAGGACCGTTTCGAACTGCAGAGACGGCCGGTTACTTGCACGGCGAGATAGAGGAACTACCATGAACAGCGACCACAGGCTCAAGGTCCGAAACGCGACCGCCGCCCCAGGCACGCGCGAATTGCCTTCGGCACCTGCGACCCACGGGTTGTCCCTCGATACGGAGTTACGCAAGACTGCGAGCGCCGTGCGCAGTTCGGATCCGTACAACACCTCGGGCAGCTTCGACCGCAAAAAGAACTGGGCGCGAATCGGGAAGCGTTAACAGCGGGGGGCTGCGGCCGCGCGCTATTCCGCGGGCGCCTGTCGTTCCGGAATGCGGCCGATGCGAAATTCGCTGCTGGGATACCAACGCGGAAATCGCCGGGTGCGCGCCAACCGATTGCCCACCTCGTAATACAGCCGCAAATCATCGAGGGTGCCGCGCACGTCCCAATCGGCGGAATATTTGTCGCCGGTCTGGTGGTAGCGGTTTGCCATGTAGTCGTAGAGTTGCGCCTGTCCCCAAGCAGGGCCGCGCGCCGCATCATCCAAGCCGGCTTTCGCATACAGCGCCGGAACACCGCCCCTCGCAAAACTGAATTGGTCCGATCGGTAGTACAGTCCTTGCTCTGGATTCGGATCCGGCCGGACCTCCCGCCCCTGCAGCAACGCCGCCTCGCGCAGGTACTCTTCCAGCTCCGAATTCCCAGAGCCGATGACTCTCACATCGCGGGTTGGACCGCCGATGTGCAGGGTGTCCAAATTCAGTACCGCCGCGGTCTGGCCCAAAGGAATTGTGGGATTCGCGACGAAGTAGGCCGAGCCCAGCAATCCGGCCTCCTCGGCCGTAAACGCGATGAACGCGATGGAACGATCGGGCCTGGGCTGTGTGCGGCTGAACGACTGTGCCAGCATCAATAGGCCCGCCACCCCCGAGGCATTGTCCACCGCACCGTTGAAAATGGCGCCGCCCGCGCGCGCGGACTGGCGGCCCAAATGGTCCCAGTGAGCCGTATAGATGACATATTCATGTTTGCGCCCGGCGCCGGGAAGCCATGCAACCACATTGGCGGAGGAGAACCGCCGCACGGTACTGCGCACCGTCGCCTCCGCCTGGAGGCCCATGGCGACCGCTTTGAATCCAGGCCGGGCGGCGGCGGCGCTCGCTGCGTCGAAATTCAATCCTGCCTGCGCAAACAGGGCCCGTGCGGCAGCGCTGGACACCCAGCCTTCGATGGCCGCGCGCGTTGCATTGCCGTCGGGTGTCGCGGTCTCGAGCTGCGGGCCCGTCCTGCCATTGACGATGACATTCCAGCCATATCCCGCCGCGCCGGTATCGTGAACGAGCAAGATGCCGGCCGCGCCTTGACGCGCGGCCTCTTCCACCTTGTAGGTCCAGCGACCGTAGTAAGTCTCCGCATTGCCCTTGAATACCGTCGGATCTTTGCTCCCATAGCCTGGATCGTTGACTACCACTACCACGGTCTTGCCGTGAACGTCGAGCCCCGCATAATCGTTCCATCGGTATTCCGGTGCGACGATACCGTAGCCCACGAACACCAGTTCGCTGTGCTGCAGCGACGTTTCGGCGACCTCCCGCTTGGTCCAAATCACCATGTCTTTGGCGTACGTCAGCGCCTTTGCCGCACCATGGCCCGATATGACCAAGGTCGGATCGCCGGCGGGCACGAGCTCGACCAGCGGCACTTGCTGAAGGTAGCTTTCTCCATTGCCGGGCTTCAGACCCAGCTTGCGGAGCTGCCCGATCACGTAGGCGAGCGTTTTTTCCTCGCCGGGGGTGCCGGGCCTGCGTCCTTCGAAGTCGTCGGACGCCAATACCCGAACCGCATCCCGGAAGCCGCCCTCGTCGATATCGGTCGAAGGCGGCGGCGTCTTGTGTCCCGCACAAGCTCCCAACAGCCCCAGCATCGCGCTGACGGCGGGAGCGCAAAGCCGCGAAAATCCCGCACGGTTAGCCACATCGTCCCCTTGGTTTCAGCCGCGGCGCGGCCAGTAGAGCATGACTACCACCGCCAGGCAGACCAGCGTCCCGGCATGGGCCCACCCGCGCCACGACCGCTCCTTGGCCTGGCCGACGAAACTCCCGGCACTGGCGGCGGTCAGAACCCCGAACGCCATCAAGCTCGCTATGAGCTGCGGGAGCTCCCGCGACAGGTCCGGGTGCGCGCCGGCCAGGACGCAGAAGACGATCAACACGGCCATCAGACCAAATGTGATCGACGCAGCAGATCCCATAACGATACCGATCAAAACGGTGAGAGGACGCATATCCTCAGGCTCGTATACACTTGGGCTGCGGCATGGGCTCTCGGACTGGAACGAATTGGGGACGAAGTTTACAGGAGAACGTGAACGGTGATGACTAATAGGCCTTGGGCCAAACGCTGGATAACCGGTGCCGCCGTCTGCGCGAGTGCCGTTGGCTTGGCTGCGCTCCTCGGGGCCGCCATGACACCCTCTGCCGCGGTGCCGCCAACGGCTTCGGCCCTCTCACCCACGGAACAAGAAAACTATGTCGCCCGCCGCGTCAGCGACATCATCGCGCGCGAACACTACCGGCGCGCACCCCTCGACGACCGGCTCTCGAGTTTGATCCTGGATCGCTACATCGATGCGATCGATGGCGGCAGAAGCTACTTCTATGCGAGCGACATCGCAGAGTTCGAGAAGTACCGGTACGAGCTGGACGATGCCATCAAATCCGGCGACGTCGAGCCGGCCTTCGTCATCTTCCGGCGCTATCAGCAACGCAGCCGCGAGCGGATGAATTATGCCATCGAGCTGTTGTCCCGGAAGCCCGATTTCGATGTCGACGAGACCTTCAATTTCGATCGCGAGAAGGAGCCCTGGCCCGCCAACGCCGCCGAGATGAACGAGCTGTGGCGCAAACGAGTCAAGAACGACGCCTTGTCGCTGGTAACCGCCGGCAAGCAATGGCCGGAAGCGGCGGACGTTCTGCGCAAGCGCTACGAACACGTTGCGAAGCGCATGGACCAGAGCAAACCGGACGACGTGTTCGAGGCGTTCATGAATGCCTTCGTGCTGTCGCTGGATCCGCACTCGAACTACTTCTCGGCGCGCAACTCCGAGGAATACAACATCCAAATGAGCTTGAGTTACGAGGGCATCGGCGCCTCGCTGCAGTTGACGGACGACTATGTCACCGTCATCGACGTGATCGCCGGCGGCCCGGCGGCCGTCAGCGGCAAGCTGGCGGCCAACGATCGCATCACCGCGGTGGGTGAAGGCAAGACGGGCGAACTCCTGGATGTGATCGGCTGGCGGCTGGACGACGTGGTCCAGAAAATACGCGGACCGGGGGGCACGCTGGTCCGCCTGCAGCTGCTGCCTGCTGGCGCCGCTCCGGGGTCGGTGCAGAAGGTGGTGGAATTCACGCGTAACCGTGTGTCGCTCGAAGCGCAGGCATCCCACAAGGCCATGCGCACGGTCGTGCGCAACGGACGGGAGGTCAAGGTCGGCATCATTACCGTACCGAGCTTCTATCAGGATTACGACGCCAGCCGGGCCGGTGCAAAGGACTTCCGCAGCACCACCCGCGACGTGCAGCGCCTGATCGGCGAATTGCGTAAGGACGGCGCTGATGTGCTCATCATGGACTTGCGCGCCAACGGTGGGGGCTATCTGCCGGAGGCCGAGTCGCTGACCGGCTTGTTCATAGATCGCGGGCCGGTGGTTCAGCTGCGAGATACCAGCGGCCGCATCGAGGTCGACGACGATCCGGATCCCGCGATTTTCTATGCCGGCCCGATGATCGTGCTGGTGGACCGATTCAGCGCATCAGCATCCGAGATCTTCGCCGGCGCAATTCAAGATTACGGGCGAGCGCTCATCGTCGGGCAGCAGACTTACGGCAAGGGCACCGTGCAGAATGCGCATCCGCTCAACTACACCATCTTCGGACGCAAGCCCGAATTGGGTCAGCTCAATGTGACCATCGGCAAGTACTACCGCATCACGGGCGAAAGCACCCAGGACCGCGGCGTCACGCCGGACATCGCATTGCCCTCGCTCATCGATGCCAACGAAGTCGGCGAGAGTACCCGCGATCGCGCACTGCCCTGGGACCATATCGAAGCGGCCTCATTCAAGGTCGAAGGCGACGTGAAGCCGATCGCAGCGACGCTGCAAAAGCTGCACGAGGAGCGCACGGCAAACAGCGCCGACTTTCGCTATCTGCATGACGACATCGCGGCATTGGAAGCGATCCGCAGCCAGAAGACCTTGTCCTTGAACCTCAAGACCCGTGAAGCCGACCGCAAGCGGCAAGAGAGCGAGCGCTTGGAGCGCGAGAACGCGTGGCGGGCCGCGCACGACGTCAAGCCCGCGAAGGGGCTGGACGAAATCAAGGACGATGCGGCGGCGGGCATTCTTCTCGACGAAGCGTCGCAGATCGCCGCCGATCTCGCGGTGCTATCGGCACCGGCGCATACGCCCAAGCCCACTCAAGCGCGGCGCGTCAATTAGTTTTCCATGCCGCTTCGGGCCACCCCATCGTTGGGGGGCCCGAAGGGGTTGTAAGTCACCGCTCAGGCGCGCCGTGCTACCCCTGGCGGTCAGTTTCCGATCTGCGCTTTCGTTCCGTCCACTTGAACCTCGACCCGCCGATCCGGCTGCAGGCAGGCGATCAGTTCCGGCGTGCGCCGCTGGCCCTTGCACTGCCCGGGCTGGGTGACGGGATCGGATCCGTCCGCTCCCTTCGCGATGATCTTGTCGTTTGCGATGCCCGTATCCGCCAAATAAGACTTTACCGCCTCGGCGCGGCGCGTCGAGAGCTTCATGTTGTACTCATGCGATCCAATTCGGTCGCTGTAGCCTGTGACGGTGATGAATTGAAACCGAGTGCCCTTGAGTTCCGCGGCAAAGTCTTGGAGCGCTTGCTTGCCCCGCGGATTGACCGTGTCTTTACCGAAATCAAACAATGAGTCCGCCGAAAAACTCACATTCTTCCTCATCGGCGGCGGCGGCGGCGGCTCGACCACAGCGGGCGCAGGCGCGGGCGGGGGCGCAACCACCGGCTCTGCAGCCGCCACGGGCGGGGCAGGCGGCGGCGGCGCGCGGCCGAACCGATAGACCGCTCCGGCGGAAAATAAGTCGATATCCCCCTTGTTGCCCACCGCATCGCTGACGCGGTAGCGTTCCGCCTCGGCGCGCAGACCGAACGACTCCGTCACTGCGTATTGCAGGCCTACACCGAACTTGTAGTGGGAGGAATGCTGGTTGCGCTCGGGGTCCCGCACGATGACCGCCCCATAACCGGCGAATTCATCCTTGGCATACGAGTAGGTATAGCCGACGCGCGCAATGGCGGAGAATTTGTCCGCCAACGGCAGAGTACCCACGGCATCGAAATTCGCGCCATTCAATTTTATTTTGCCCGTCAATCCGGCTGCGGGCACGGTGTCGGCGGTAAACCCGAATCTACCTAGATCGAAATAACCGGCTTCCAGTGCAAAATATTTATTGAATTCGTAACCGCCGAACACCTTGAAAGCGAAATGACGATCGTCGTCGCGGACTGTCGTGGTTGCAATGTCCTGCGCTGTTAAGCCGTTGACGATTCGCGTGTTATCGATTTTTGCGCGCGACTGTCCGACATTGCCGCCGATGTACCAATCCGAATCGTCCGCCGCTGCAATCGAGCCGGCGATGAGAGGGAGCGACACCGCACCCAGCATCGATAAAGCTGTTGATAATTTCACTGTATTCTCCAGGAGGACGACGTGCAGACCTTATGGGGCAGGTACATTGATGACCGTGTCGACAAGGGTCACCGATGCTCCCAAGGACAATACCCGGCCGTTCAACGTGACGACCGCTACATTGCCAAGAGTTGAGAAGGCCGCTCCTGCCTGGGAAATAATGGTGCCGACCATGGTCCCACCGCCGCCGGCATTGATCGTGGCGGCACTGGCGACCTGCCAGAACACGTTTTTGGCCTGGGCCCCTCCCGCCAGAATAATGCTCTGCGGAGCCGCTGCTCCCGGCCCGCCGACGGTGAGCGTGCTGGCCATTTGAAACACCCACACCGCGTTGGCATTCCCCTGCGCGTCCAAGGTCAGATCCCCGCCCTGTATCATGAACGACCCGGCCGGAGCGGTATAAACCCCGGGCGTGAGTGTGAGCCCCGCGAGATTGCCGCCGGGATTCGCGCCTGTGGGTTCTGCTACCAGCGCCAGGTAAGCGGTTTGCGCGTCGAGCCGAGCTTGGGTCGCAATGTTGCAATTGGCTGCGTTCGGTCCCGTTGACGTGGGCCCCGTGGTTGAATTCGTGCAGGTGAAGATCGTCCCGTTCACGGTCCCGATGTTCGCCGGCGACTCGGTATAGATGTCACCGGCCGTGTCGTGAAGTCCGGTGACCGACGAGGTGGCCGTTGCGATGGTCCCAATGTCCCCGTTGATCACGGTGAGGGTCCCGGTGTTCGTCATGCCGGCCGTGCCTCCGAAATCCCCGAACGACGACGCGGACCCCAAGCTGATGGGCGCAAGACAATTTCCCGTCGCAGGACCTGCGGTGAACGTCCAGGTGTAATCGCTCAGCATGTCATTGCCCGGAACCGCCAAGTCCTTGACCCCGCTGGCGCCGCCCACGAGCCTCGCCGTATAGCTTCCGCTCGGCGTCAGAGCGCTTTGCGGCGTGAACGTCGCAATGGTCCCGGTGGCGCTATCGAGAACCACGGAGGCCGCCGTCACGGACGTCGTGGCGGGGCTGGGTCCTGTCAATGTGAATGTGCTGGCATTGACCGTACTGGGGTCCATCCGCAAACCCGACGGCACGGTGAAGGTCGCGTTGACGGAGGCATTGGGACAGACGCCGGTTTGGCTTGCCGTGGGATTCGTGGACTTCACCGTGAGGTTGCCGGCCGGAACCGCTGCCGCTGCCGTCGTAAAAGTCCATACATAGTTGCTGGCTGCGGGTAAAGGGGCTTGATTGCCGCCCAAGGCGTTGCCCGCCAAATCGGTCGCCGCGACCGTCACCGTCGCGGTATAAGTCGTTGCTGTCGCCAGCGCCGCGGTTGGTGTAAACACCGCCGTCCGCGCACCCACCTGGTAAGTCACGGCGCCTGCTGGCGAGACGCAAGGGGCTGCGCAGGTTACTGTAAAACTCGTGCCCGTGATGGTCGAAGGCGCCATGTCTTCGGTGAACGCCGCGGTAACAGCTGAGTTGGTTGGCGCGCCCGCCGTCGGTCCGGGAGTGGTTGTAACGGGAGACGTCAGTTGTACCCCGGGACGAGTGGTGTCCGCGGTGGCGCCGGTCGTAAATTGCCAGACATAAGGACTCGCCAGGGCCAGCCCCGTCGCAAGACTGGTGGCCCCGGTGATGGTCGCGGTATAGAGAGTGAGCGACGCAAGATTCGCTGTCGGTGTAAACGTCGCGTTGGTACTGGTGCCGTCGAGAGCCACGCCTCCGGCAGGGCTCACACAGGGCGCGGCGCAGGTCACCGTGAAGCTCGCTGCCCCGGTAAGGGGATTCATCGGCTGGCTGAACGTCGCGGCGACCGACTGATTGAGCGCCACGCCCACGGCATGGTTGACGGGAGCGACAGCGGTCACGGTGGGAGCCGGCGGGGCGGCGCCGGTGGTGAATTGCCAGACATAAGGACTCGCCAATGCGAGGCCCGTTGCAACACTGGTCTCTCCGGCGACCGTCGCGGTATAGAGAGTCAGCGGTGCGAGTGTGGTCGCCGTCGTCAACGTGTATGTGGCAACTTTATTCGTGGCATCCAGAGCGACTGTTCCCGTGGGATTTACGCACGGCGTTTGACAGGTCACTGTGAAGCTCGCGCCGCCGGAGATTGCGGCAATCGGCTCATCAAAGGTTGCCGTAATGACGGTATTGACCACCCTCACGCCGGTCGCGCCATTCGCCGGGGTCGCCGCCGTTACCGTGGGAGCGAGCGCGGCGCTGCCGTTCGTGCCGAGAATGGCTTTCTTGCCGTTTGCCCCGCATCCTGCGGCAAAGACCACGAAGGCCGCAGTCAACAATAAATCCCGGTACCGAGGATGTCCCGCGATGATGCTCATGTCACATCCCCTTCCTGTTTTCAAACCAGCACTCGAGTGCGATAGGTACTCGAGACACCATGGCGTGCGATGACGGCACATGTCTGTGCGGTTGCGCACTTAGCCTGCGATCGCGGGGGCGCCATGCATGCGCGTGGCTTGCAACTAGAGGCAGGATCTACCTGCATCCTGGTTGGGGGTATTCCCGGTGGCGGATCGCCGCGACAATGCTCGCTGCGAGAGCATGGTGAGGAGCGCCCGCTCAGGTCGTCAAATTAGCGCATCAGCAGCGTGAACAGGTCCCAGTAGTCTTCGGCCAATACGTTCCACACCGCCGGCGACTGGCCGCGCTGGGGCTTGCCGGGCTCCGTAGGCGCGGGTGCGGCCACCAGCGAGTCGGCGGTCGGCACGGTGTCGGCGCTGTTTCGGTATTCGCACGTGGCGCGCAGGCGCTCCATTTTGGCCTTGATGGTTGCCGTGATCTGTTTTTGACCGGCAACGGTGGACTGCGCTTTCTGGACGCGCTGCATGTAGTCCTCGCATTCCGCCCGGCTGCCAAAACTCATTTCGTGCACGCGGCGCGCAACCGCCTCCTTGGCCCGAGCTGCCAGACCGTAGGCATCGACGCCCTCACAGAGGAGTTCGGCGTAGCTGATGATGGCAAGGTTGATGTTCCGGCGCGCAGCGAGCGAGATGCCGGGAAACTCGTCGAGAGCTTCACTGCCGATGGCGCTGTGCTCCGCATGCAGGTTGCCGACCTCGGCGTCGGCAACCACCACTGCCTGACGGAGAGTTTCGAGCGATTTGTTGCGGCGGCGCCGCTCGAAATAATGCCAAATCGCCGTGAGGCGATTCAACTCGTTCTGCGCTTCTGCCAAATGCCTGCGCTGCAGATCGGCCTTGCCCGCGGCCACTTCCAGCCGCCGGTCGACGTCCGCCAGACGTGCGTTGCGCGCCGCCTCGCACTCAGCCTTGTGCCTGGCACTCTCGCGCGCTTCCTGGGTTCGCGTCAAATCCGCGGCGAATGCCGAGAGTTGCTGATGGCACGTTTTCCACAAACCGCGCAGCTGGTAGAACACGAGAGCGCTGAACCCCGTGTTCGGATCGGCGAGCAGGTCCGCGAGCGAATCCAGTTGCTCCTGTACTCGTATGGTTGCGCCTTCTTGCTGTTTGAGGCGGTCGCGCAGCAAGTGAAACTCGTCTTTGAGATCCGCGTAGGCTTTCTTCAGACCGGCACGGTTCTGAAAGAGCTGCATGAGGCGCTCTTCGTCGGCGCTCACACTGCCGCCGTCCAGGCCTCCCTTGAGAAAACTCAGCTTATCGATCAATTTCCCGCCTCAGCCCGTGGATGCGGGATATCAAGCGGCGTTTCATCCGCTAGAAGTGATGTCCCTGCTCGGCACAATATTCCAGCCATTTATTTAACATCATGTTTCGAGTCCAGCGCTGATCCAGTTCACGCTTGAGCCCCGACTGCATTTTCGACAGCTGCGGATGGCGCTGGAAGCCGCGAAAACTTCGGACTTCGGCGAGCCGGGCATCATGATACACGCACACTTCCAGATCCGGGTCGCGCACGCATGCGTCCCCCATGCCAAATTCGTAAGTCAGCCGAAACACGCTGGTGTAGCGGGACAGCTCGAGCGGGGTGAGATACAGGTCGCAATCCGTGTCGGCTTTGGACACGGTGCACTTCGTGATCGCGCGCAGATCGCGCACCAGCCACCGCAGCCGCACAAAATTACTTTCGTACAACGTCATCAGACCGACAAAACTGCCGGGATGGGCCCGCCAAGATGTTTCACACCATTGGTCCGCAATCATGATTCGACTATACCATGCACGCGCAACTTGTCAGGGTCTGAGCCGCCGTTCGATGCCGGTGCGATCGAGGATTCGGCTCGAAATTTCTTCAATCGAGCACTCGGTCACGTCGATGACCGGAATGCCGTTACGCTCGAACAGCGATTCCGCCGCCCGGACCTCGAACGCGACTTGACTCATGGACGAGTAGCGGCTGTCGGGCCGCCGCTCATTGCGGATCTGCTGCAGGCGATCCGGCTTGATGGTCAGGGCGAAGAGCTTTTGCGCCCATTGCTCGAGAGGCCGGGGCAGCTTCCTGGACTCCAGATCGTCTTCCGTCAACGGGTAATTCGCCGCAAATATGCCGTATTGCATGGCCAGGTACAGACAGGTGGGAGTTTTGCCGGACCGCGACACGCCGATCAGGATGACATCCGCCCGCTCGTAATCCCGCACCACGGAGCCGTCGTCGTTCGACAATGCAAAATTCGTCGCATCGATGCGCATCGCATAGGCGTGGGCATCGGCCATGCGGTGGCTCCTACTGGTTAAATGGTGTGATTGCGTCTTGAGTTCGTTTTCCAGCGGTGCTAGGAACGGATCGAAGAAATCCAGAAAGAAACCCGTGCTTCCACGGACCACGTTGCGCACGTCCTCCTGCACCAACGTGCTGAACACAATGGGGCGGACCCCTTCCTGCTTGCCCACTAGATCGATCTTGCGGACCGCTTCGATTGCCTTGTCAACGGTTGAGATAAATGGCACAGTCACCTGACGAAACTCAATGCCGTCAAACTGTGTCATCAGACTGTGACCCATCGTCTCCGCCGTAATGCCCGTCTGGTCCGAGACAAAGAACACAGTTCGTTTTATCACGTTAACTCCGTTAGTCGTCGCGTCTTCGCCACGGAAGTGTTTCACCTAACCCATCGCCGGACAAGCAGATACTTATGAAGCCCTACATCGTCCCGTTTGAAGAGTTGAAGAACAAGGACGTCGAGCTCGTCGGCGGCAAGAATGCGTCGATTGGCGAAATGATCTCCGGTCTGGCAAGTCTCGGCGTGTCGGTGCCTGGCGGCTTCGCCACAACGTCGCATGCCTACCGTGACTTTTTGGCGCAGGGGGGGCTGGACGAGCGCATTCGAACGGCCCTCGCGTCGCTCGACGTCGATGACGTTGAAAGACTGGCCGTCGTCGGTAAGCAGATACGCGGCTGGATGTTGGCGACGCCCTTTCCGGCGCGGCTCAACGACGAAGTGCTGGACGCATGGCGCAAAATGGGGCATGGGTCGGAGTTCGCGGTGGCAGTGCGCTCATCCGCCACTGCCGAAGATCTTCCCGAGGCCTCGTTCGCCGGCCAGCAGGAAACATTTCTCAACGTACGCGGCGAGCAACACCTCCTGTCCTGCATGCATGAAGTCTATGCGTCGCTGTTCAACGATCGCGCCATTTCCTACCGCGTTCACAGCAACTTCGATCATAACGCGGTAGCGCTGTCGGTGGGCGTGCAACACATGGTGCGCAGCGACCTCGGGGCCGCCGGCGTGATGTTCACCCTCGACACGGATTCGGGATTTCGGGATGTGGTTTTCATCACGGCCGCCTACGGGCTCGGTGAAACCGTGGTGCAAGGTGCCGTGAATCCCGACGAGTTCTACGTGTACAAACCGGGGCTGCGCGCCGGCAAGCGCGCCGTCCTGCGCAAGAATTTGGGCGGCAAGGCAATCAAGATGGTGTATGCCGATGCGGGTTCGCGGGAACGCGTGCGCACCATCGACGTCGCCCCGGCGGATCGGAACCGATTTTCTCTCGACGAGGCCGACATCGTCAGTTTGGCGAAGCAGGCGCTCATCATCGAACAGCATTACGGCACGCCGATGGACATCGAATGGGGCAAGGACGGCAGCACCGGCAAAATTTACATTTTGCAGGCGAGACCGGAGACCGTACAGAGCCGCGCCGGACGCACCATCCAGCGTTTCACCCTGAAGGGCAGCTCCCCGGTGGTCGTGAGCGGCCGCAGCATCGGTCAGCGCATCGGCGCGGGGCCGGCGCGAATCATCAAAGACGCCAAGGAAATGTCGCGCGTGCGCGCCGGAGACGTTCTGGTCGCCGACATGACCGACCCAGATTGGGAACCGGTGATGAAGCGCGCCTCCGCCATCGTCACCAATCGCGGGGGACGAACCTGTCATGCCGCCATCATCGCTCGCGAACTGGGCATACCCGCGGTCGTGGGCTGCGGCACGGCGACCACGGCCATCAAGGAAGAACAATCCGTTACGGTCTCGTGCGCGGAAGGCGATACCGGGTATGTATACGACGGCATGTTGGAATACGACGAGCGCAACATCGAGCTGGATTCCCTGCCGCCGATTCCGGTCAAGATCATGATGAATGTCGGCAATCCGGACAGGGCATTCGATTTCGCGGCAATTCCGCACCGGGGCGTCGGCTTGGCGCGGTTGGAATTCATCATCAACCGCATGATCGGAGTCCACCCGCGCGCGCTGCTGGAATTCAACAAGCAGAGCGCCGAACTCCAAGACACCATTGCGAAGCAAATCGCGGGCTACGCGGATCCGGTCAGTTTCTACGTCGACAAGCTGGCGGAGGGTATCGCACAGATCGCTGCGGCTTTCGCGCCCGAGCCCGTCATCGTCCGGCTCTCCGACTTCAAATCGAACGAATACGCGAATCTGATCGGCGGCAAGAACTACGAGCCGCACGAGGAAAATCCCATGCTTGGGTTTCGCGGCGCGTCCCGCTATATCGACAAAGTCTTCAGGCCGTGCTTCGAGCTCGAATGCCGGGCGTTGAAGCGGGTGCGCGATGAGATGGGTCTGACGAACGTGCAAGTCATGGTGCCTTTCGTTCGCACCCTGAGCGAAGCGAAAATCGTGACTCAGCTGCTCGCCGACAACGGCCTCAGGCGCGGCGACAACGGCCTGCAACACATCATGATGTGCGAGCTGCCGACGAATGCCCTCCTCGCCGACGAGTATCTCGAGTACTTCGACGGCATGTCGATCGGATCGAACGACATGACGCAATTGGCGCTTGGTCTCGATCGCGACTCGAGCGTCATCGCGAAACTTTTCGACGAACGCGACGATGCCGTCAAAGCATTGATGTCGATGGCCATCAAGGCCTGCAAGCGCCGCGGCAAGTACGTCGGAATATGCGGCCAAGGACCCTCCGACCATCCGGAACTCGCGCGCTGGCTGCTGGAACAGGGCATCGACAGCATGTCGTTGAATCCCGATACCGTCGTCGAGACCTGGATGTTCCTGGCCGGCGAATCGCCTCAACGAGGCTAGATCTTCAGTATTCGCTCGCGATAGAACTTGAGTTCGCGGATCGACTCGCGAACGTCGTCCATCGCCAAGTGCGCGGAGGATTTCTGAAAGGCTTGCGCCACTTGCGGCGCCCAGCGCTGGGCCAGCTCTTTGAGCGTACTCACGTCCAGATTCCGGTAGTGGAAAAAGTGCTCGAGCTTCGGCATGAGCCGCGCCAGGAAGCGGCGATCCTGGCAGATGCTGTTTCCGCACATGGGCGAGCGCCCGGCCTCGGCCCAGTTTTCGAGAAACTTCAAGGTGGCATGCTCCGCCGCCCCCGTATCGACGTCACTGGCAAGGACCCGAGCGGACAAACCCGACAGGCCGTGTTGCCTGCGATTCCAGTCGTCCATCGAGGCCAGGGTCGCCGCGCTTTGTCGTATCGCCAGCACCGGACCCTCCGCGAGCACGGTAAGATGCTTGTCGGTGACGATGGTCGCGATCTCGAGGATGAGATCGGACTCGGGCTGGAGTCCCGTCATTTCGAGATCGATCCAAACGAGATTATCTGGTGATTTCATCGTGTCTTTGATTTGCGAAACACACATGGTAGCAGAGCGGACGCCGTGACAGGCGCGGCCGGCAGCGGTACGGCCGGCAGCGGCGTCGTGCTCGCCAGCTACGGCCGTGGGGTATTGGTACAAGCCGATATCATGACGTCCGCCGCCGCACCTCCTCTGCGCTGCAGCCTCAGAGGCCGCAAGCAGCGCATCGTCTGCGGAGATCGCATCACGTGGAGCTACCGGCTAGCCAACGACGGAGCCTCGGTGGAGTCCATCGAACCGCGCCGCAATCTGATCGAACGCATCGATTTACGCGGCCGTGCCGAACCGGTGGCGGCGAATATCGATAGGCTGGCCATCGTGGTGGCGGCGGAGCCCGCCCCGGATTGGTTCCTGGTCGATCGTTACTGGGCGGGCGCTCAATTGAAGGACATCGCGACCTTGCTGATCGTGAACAAACTCGACCTCGGCACCGACGCCCTGCGCCCAGAACTCGAAACCTACGGCAGCTTGGGACTGCCATGCCTGCGGATCTCGTCGCAGTCGGGGGCCGGAATCGACGATTTACGGGCCGCCCTGGCGGGCAGCGTGACCCTGCTGGTAGGGCAGTCAGGCGTGGGGAAATCGTCCATCGTCAATGCGCTGGCGCCGCAGGCCGCAGCGCAGACCGCGGAACTCACCCGCGATGCTGAAGGGCGCCACACCACCACCACGGCGCGCCGCTACCGCTTGGGACCGGACGCCGCCATCGTCGATGCTCCGGGAGTCCGCGATTTTGCTCCGCCCGCGAGCCTCGTTAGGGCGGCCGAGCGGGGCTTTGTCGAAATCCATGAACACAGTGCCGCGTGCCGCTTCAATGATTGTCGCCACATGGAGGAACCCGGATGTGCGGTGCGTACCGCTGCCATGGCGGGCGGCATCGCACCAAGACGCTACGAAAGCTACCGCCGGCTGTGCCGGTTGTACGAGAAGCTGATGCCCTCATCGCGCTAGGAAAGCTGCCGCGTGCCCATCCTGCCGCTGCCACCGCTAGGAAACGCTCGTCCGCCCTGCTAACGCGTGCGCAAGAGTTCCGCCGTCGACATACTCGAGTTCGCCGCCCACCGGGACGCCGTGTGCGATGCGGGACACCTTGAGTCCCCGACGCAGCGCCAGTTCGCCGAGATAGTGCGCCGTCGCCTCCCCTTCCACGGTCGGATTGGTAGCGAGAATCACTTCCCGTACTTCCCCCTCGCCGAGCACCTGCTCGAACTCATCGAGTCCCAACTCAGCGGGCCCTATGCCATCCAGCGGCGACAGATGACCCATGAGTACGAAGTAGCGGCCGCCAAAACCGCCGGACTGTTCGATGGCGACCACATCGGCCGGAGACTCGACGACGCAAAGCTGCGCAACGTCGCGCTGGGTGGATGCGCAGGTGGTGCACAGTTCGCTCTCCGTCAGCATGCGGCACCGCTTGCAATGGCCTACGTTGCTGAGCGCCTCGGCCAAGGCCTGCGCCAGAACCCGGCCGCCGTCGCGATCCCGCTCCAACAGATAGAAGGCCATGCGTTGCGCCGACTTCGGACCGACTCCCGGCAAGCATCGCAACGAATCGATCAAGCGAGCCAAGGTAGGCGTGTATTTCATCGAACTCCTAGAATGGCAACTTCACACCGGGCGGCAGATTGAGGCCCGACACGAGGCCGGCATATTTTTCCTGGCTCCGTGCCGCCAACTTGCGAACCGCGTCGTTGAAAGCCGCCAGCACCAAGTCCTCGAGCATGTCTTTATCCTCGCCAAGGACCTTTGGTTCGATGGTAATGCGTTTGGCTTCGTGGCGGCCGTTGAGCACGATTTTGACCATGCCCGCGCCCGACTCGCCGGTGATTTCCAAATCGGCAAGCTCGGCTTGAGCCTTCTGCATGGTTTCCTGCATCTGCTGCGCCTGGCGCATCAAGTTTCCAAGTCCACCCTTCATCATGGCCGATCTCCTCTGCTAATTCGTTGGTTTCACCGAAGCCGCATCCACGTCGGCGCCGAAACGCTCTCGCAGGCCCTTCACCGCGGCATCTTCTTCGAAGGCGGCTGCCGCGCGCAGCGTCTTGTCTTGTTCCGCCATTGCCCGCCTGCGGGCGGGCGTGATGAGTGCCGATTCGGATGACTCGTATACGATGCGAATTTCTCGGCCGAGATAAACCGACAGGCACTGCGCGAGTTTGTCCTCGATCTGCCGCGTGCGCCTGTGCGCGGCCGATTGATCGAACTGCAGCCGCAACGACTCGTTGTCGAACGAGGCAGGGGCGCAGTTGAGCGCAAATTGACGCACCATGCCGCTCATGCCGGCCGCTTCCACGACCGTCGCCCAGTTCCCTGCATCGATGGTTGCCGGCCCCCTCATTCCACCGCTCTGGACAGGCTCCGCGGGAGCCGGACTGGGGGCAGCTACGACAGGCGATGGTGCACTCGAGGGCATGGCACGTGAGGGCATGGCGCCAGAGGGAATGGCGCGGGAGGGTATGGCCGCGGAAGAACCCGCGCCGACAGCCGCCGCGGTCTCCGGTCGAAACGCCAACATGCGCAGCAGGCTCATCTCGAAGCCGATCCGCGGTTCCGGCGCCATGGCCAAATCCCGGCGCCCACCCAGGGCAATTTGGTAATAGAGCTGAACATCTTCAGGCGAGAGAGCCCCCGCCAACCGGGTGAGCGCTTCCGCGTCGAATTCTTCGTCCTCCAGCGCAGCGTCCGGCACGATTTGCACGATTGCGATCCGCTGCAGAAAGGCGGCCAGTTCGATGAGCGCTCGATCATAGTCGGGCGCATCCCGATCGAGCTCTTGCACGTGAGCGATCAGCCCCGGCCCGTCCTGGCGCGCCAGGGCGTCGAGGATCCGCGTCACGTGCCCCCGGTCGATGGTACCCAGCATCGATCGCGTATTGGCCTCGTTCAGAGCGCCGCCGCCGAAGGCGATCAATTGGTCCATCAAGCTCAGGCCGTCACGCATGCTGCCTTCCGCCGCCCGCGCGATGAGCGCCACCGCTGCCGGTTCGAATTCCAGATTTTCGGCCGCGGCGATGAATTTCAAACGTTCGCCGATCAGACTCGCCGATAGCCGCTTCAGGCTGAATTGCAGGCATCGCGACAGGACGGTCACCGGCAACTTTTGCGGATCCGTGGTCGCGAGCAGGAACTTGACGTGGGGCGGCGGTTCCTCGAGAGTTTTCAGAAGGGCATTGAACGAGTGGTTCGACAGCATGTGGACTTCGTCGATGAGGTACACCTTGTAGCGGCCGCGGGTGGGCGAGTACTGCACGTTGTCCAGTATTTCACGCGTGTCATCGACCTTGGTGCGCGATGCAGCATCCACCTCGATGAGGTCCACGAACCGGCCTTCGTCGATTTCGCGGCACGCTGCGCACGCTCCGCAGGGATTCGCACTGACGCCGGTTTCGCAATTCAAAGACTTCGCGAGGATGCGCGCCACCGTGGTCTTGCCGACGCCGCGCGTGCCCGTGAACAGAAATGCATGGTGCACTTTGCCGCTGTCGAGGGAGTTCGACAGGGCCCGCAACACATGTTCCTGTCCCACCATCTCCGCGAAGCGTTTGGGGCGCCATTTGCGCGCTAATACGATATAGCTCATTGGATAAGTTTAGCCGGTACCTCGCGGATACGGTGTGAGATCTCCAGGCCCGTACCGGGCCGAATAGGAGGCGGCCCGCGCCAGCAGGACTTCGGCGCCCGACTTAAAGCCTCTACCGCTGCTCCCTTCCGGGCCTGACGGGGTTCGTGGCCAGTCGTCGCGAAGATGCAAACGCGAGCCGCCATAGACTGG
>JALYHU010000211.1 GCA_030776345.1 Pseudomonadota bacterium
ACCTGAAACTGATGGGCGATACTGTAAATCGTGTCGCCGCGGCGCACGGTGTAGAGCACGCGGCGGCCGCTGCGCACGCCCTCGTCGCGATACTGCCGGGCGCTGGCCTTGACCACCAGCCGCTGGCCCTTCACCAGGGAATCGCCCGTTCCGATGTTGTTCAGCCGGGCGAGGGTGCTCACCGGCATGTTGTTACGCCGCGCGATGCTGGACAGCGTTTCGCCGGCGCGCACCCGGTAGACGATCTGGCGCTGCTTGTGGCCGCCGGTATCGGTCTCGGGCCGGTCGACCCGCGCCGCCGCCAGCAGCACCTTGTCCGGCAACGGAGTGCGAATCTCCGGGATCTTGAGCGATTGGCCCGCGGTGACGCGGCCGCCGGTCAGGTCATTGACCTTCTCCAGCACCGCCACCGACGTGCCGTATTGCCGGGCGATCATCGGCAGCGTTTCGCGCTTCGCAACCTCGTGCTGGACATAGCGCACCCGATCCTCGGGCGCCAGCATCTTCAGTGCGCTCTCGTAGGCGTCGGCATTGTCGATGGGCACCAGCATGCGGTGCGGCCCCGCAGGATCCGTCGCCCACCGGTTGTAGCCGGGGTTCAGAGCGATGAGCTCGTCGTAACTCGTACCGGCCAACTGCGCGGCGACTTTCAGATCGATCTGCGAGTCGGTGTCGAGCACCGCGAAATAAGGCTCGTTCGGGATGGGTGCGAATTCCAGCCCATAGCGCTCGGGCTCGGCCATCAGGCGCTTCATGGCCAGGAGCTTGGGCACGTAGGCGCGTGTTTCGGCGGGCAGATTCAGATGCCAGAAATCGGTGGGCTTGCCCGCCGCCCGGTTGTTGGCGATGGCGCGTTCCACCCAGTTCTCGCCCACGTTGTAGGCGGCGATGGCGAGCAGCCAATCGCCGTTGAACTCATCGTGCAGGGCTTGCAGGTAATCGAGCGCGGCGCGGGTCGACTCGATCACGTCGCGGCGACCGTCGTACCACCAGGTCTGCTTCAAGCCGAAGCGTACGCCGGTGCCCGGGATGAATTGCCACAGGCCGGCGGCCCGGCTCACCGAATAGGCAAAGGGCTCATAGGCGCTCTCCACCACCGGCAACAGCGCGAATTCCGTGGGCATGCCGCGCGCTTCGACCTCGGTGATGATGTGGTACATGTAGCGCTGGCCGCGCTGGAATACCCGCTCCAAATAGTCCGGATTGTGCTGGAACCAGGCGAGCTGCTGATCGATGGCCGGCTCTTGCACCTCATCGAAGGCGAAGCCCGCGCGCATCCGGTCGAACAGGTCGTCGTAGTCCTCGCCATTGTGATGCTGCCATTCCCGCGGCATGGTGAGCGACGGGGGTGCCGTCGCGGTGGGGGCGGTCGCGGAGGTATCCTGAGGCGCCGAGTTCACCGGCGCCACCACACGTTCGCGCACCGGCGCCGGCGTCTGGTGGGCACAGGCCGCAAGCCCCAGGGCCGCCGCAGCAGCCATGACGAGGCAACGCACCGCGGCGCCGTTGCGGCGCGACGGCGGGTTAGCCCGGGTGCGGGGCTCGCGCGGCGTGGGCGTCACCGGAACGTGTCCTTCCAGGCGCGCAGCACCGCGAACACCTCGGAGGGCTCGGGCAAGGGTTTGCCGGCGTGCGCCTCGGCAGCGGCGCGGACCACCGCCGTGTCGCAGCGTAGGAAAGGATTGATGCTGGTTTCCAAGGACAGGGGCGAGGGCAGGGTGGGGGCATCCGCGGCCCGCGTCCGCGCCACCGCATCGCGATAATCGAGGGCCGTCCGGTTGCCGGGGTCCACCGTCAGTGCGAAGCGCAGGTTGGCGGCCGTGTATTCGTGTCCGCAGAACATGCGGGTGTCCGGCGGCAGGTCGCGCAGGCGATTGAGCGAAGCATTCATTTGCGTAGCCGTACCCTCAAACATTCGACCGCAGCCGGCGCTGAACAGTGTGTCGCCACTGAACAGCGCGCCATGTCCCCAGAACGCAATGTGGCTCAAAGTATGCCCGGGCACCGCCAAAGTCTCGAAGCTAAGTCCCAACTCCGGCAACTCGCATCGCTCCGCATCACGCACGGTGCGGGTGCGCAGGGGGATGCGCGCATCGTCCGGGCCGATGATGGGTATCGGGCCCACCACGCCGGTGAGCCCCGGGACTCCGCCGATATGATCGGGATGATGGTGAGTGAGCAGAATCGCGGCTAAGCTTGCGCCGCTGCGGCGTAGCTCGGCCAGCACGGGGGCCGCGTCGCCGGGGTCGACGGCGACGAGCCGGCCGGGTGCGCGGGGCGACTCGATCAGCCAGATGTAGTTATCGGAGAATGCGCGGACCGGCCGCACATCGAGTGCCGAGGTTTGGTTTGACATTTTGCGGCGTATTTAACCTGTAACATTCGAACTTCGCTAGTGTTTTCAAGGAGTCGTGATTGCAACCATTGCGTGACAACGCGGCGGCCGAATGGTTCGCCGGGCCGCTGGGCTCGCGCGTGCTGCGCGAAGAGGCGGCCTTGGCGCGCCTCGCGCTCGATGACGTGTTCGGCTTCGAGCTGCTGCAGGTGGGGACCTGGGGTCCGACCCAGCATCTGCTCGACGGCGCCCGGACGCAGCACACCACGCTGCTCGCACCCCATCTGGCCGCGGGTGTCAGCCTGCGCGCGCCGCTCGAGTCGCTGCCCTTTCCCTCCGATTCCATCGACGGCATTCTCCTGCCGCACACCCTGGAACTGGTCGAGGATCCGTACGCCGTGCTGCGCGAGGCCGAACGGGTGCTGTGCGCCGAGGGGTGTCTCCTGATCTGCGGCTTCAATCCCTTCAGCGGCTGGGGGGCGAGACGCCTGTTCGGCCAGTATGTTCGCCGCCCGGCGTTCCCGCCGCAGACGCGGCGGCTGCTCTCCGAGCGGCGGCTGCGCGATTGGATGGCGCTGCTCGATTTCGAGGTGTCCACTGTGTACGGGTACTTGGGCCCCCTGCCGCTCACGCGCAGGCCGCGAAAATCGACGGATGGGACCGTCGGCCAAGCCGAGTACCGCGCGCGCCGCCCCTTGACCGCGGGCGCCTACCTCCTCAAGGCGCGCAAGCGCGTGCAGACGCTGACCCTGGTGCGCCCGCGGCGCCGCGCGCGCAATCTGGTGCTGGTGCCCGCCACCAAACCCACGACCCAGGTGGGTTCCAGCAAGGTCGGCAGCGGGGAATGACTCACGTGGAGATCTATACCGACGGGGCGTGTCGCGGCAACCCCGGACCCGGCGGCTGGGCGGCGCTGCTCATTGCCGGCAAGAACCGCAAGGAGGTGTCGGGCGCGGAAACCGCCACCACCAACAATCGCATGGAACTCATGGCCGCCATCGGCGGCTTGAACGCGCTCAAGAAACGCTGCGCCGTGAAGCTCTACACCGACTCCAAGTACGTCATGCAGGGCTACACCCAATGGCTGCCCGCTTGGAAGGCGCGCGGCTGGCGCACCGCGGCGCGCGAGCCGGTAAAGAATCAGGACTTGTGGGAGCAGCTCGATGCGGCCGCGGCGGCGCAGGATATCGAGTGGCACTGGGTCAAAGGCCATTCCGGACACGAACAAAATGAATATGTGGATCAACTCGCCAATATCGCCATCGACCACCTGCTGGCAGCGGCACGGTAGGCGCTGATGCGGCAAATCGTGCTCGACACGGAAACTACCGGCCTCGAAGTCGAGCAGCACCATCGGGTGATCGAAATCGGCTGCGTCGAGCTGTTGAATCGCCGGCTCACCGGGCGCTCCTTCCACCGCTACTTGAATCCGGAGCGCGACATCGACGAAGGCGCGCAGCAGGTGCATGGACTGTCGCGCGAACAGCTGGCGAAGGAGCCGAAATTCGCGCAGATTCATGCCGAATTCCTCGAATTCGTGCGGGATGCGGAATTGATCATCCACAACGCGCCCTTCGACATCGCATTCCTCAATGCCGAGTTCGGGCGCCTCGAAGCCGCCGCGGCCGCCGAGCGCGGCGTCGGGTGCGGGAAAATCACCGATTTCTGCAAGGTGCTGGACACCTTGGTGCTGGCGCGGCAGATGCATCCCGGGCAGCGCAACAGCTTGGACGCCCTGTGCAAGCGCTACTCGGTGGACAATTCGCACCGCGAGTATCACGGCGCGCTGCTCGATGCGCGCATTCTCGCCGAGGTGTACCTGGCCATGACGGGCGGCCAGGCGAAGTTCACGTTGAGCGAGGAATCCGACACCGCACAGAGCCGCGCGCGCCACGCGACGCCGCTGCGCTTCACCGAGGGAGTGCGCATCACCGTGGTCAGGGCGAGCGATGAGGAACTCATCGCTCACGAACACGTGCTCGCGCTGCTCGACAAGGCCTCGCACGGCAACACGGTGTGGCGCCGGCTGTGAAGCACCTGGTGACAGGGGCCGCGGGATTCATCGGATTTCATACCGCGCGGTCGCTGTTGAATCGGGGCCACGAGGTGGTGGGGCTCGACAATCTCAACGGCTATTACGACCCCGCGCTCAAGTCGGCGCGGCTGAAGATTCTGGAAGGCCACGCCCGATTTCGTTTCGCGAACATGGACATCACGGATCGCGGCGCGTTGGAGGGGCTGTTCGCCCGCGAGAAATTCCAGCGCGTCATCCACCTCGCCGCACAGGCCGGCGTGCGCTATTCGATTCAGAATCCGCATGTCTACGTGCAAAGCAACGTCACCGGCTTCCTGCACGTGATCGAAGGCTGCCGCGCGCACGGGGTGGAGCACTTGGTGTATGCGTCCACGAGTTCGGTGTACGGCGCCAATACGCATCTGCCGTTTTCCGAACAGCAGTGCGTGGACCACCCGCTCACCTTGTACGCGGCCACCAAGAAAGCCAACGAACTCATGGCGCACAGCTATTCATCGTTGTACGGACTGCCGACCACGGGCCTGAGGTTTTTCACGGTGTACGGCCCGTGGGGCCGGCCGGACATGGCGCTGTTCCTGTTCACCCAAAAGATCCTCGCCGGCGAGCCCATCGACGTGTACTACGAGGGCCATCATCAGCGCGATTTCACCTATGTGGACGACATCGTCGAGGGGGTGGTGGCCGCCTGCGATCATGTTCCGATGAAGGACCCGACTTGGAATTCCGATGCGCCCAATCCGGGCACCAGTGCCGCGCCGTATAGAATTTACAATATCGGCAATCAGAAGCCGGTGAGCTTGCTGCGGTTCATCGAGGTGCTGGAGCGCTGCCTGGGGCGCAAGGCCGTGAAAAATCTCATGCCCCTGCAGCTGGGCGACGTGCCGGATACTGCCGCGGACGTGGCCGCGCTGGCGCGCGACGTGGGCTATCGACCGAGCACCGAACTGGAAGTGGGTATCAAGCACTTCGTCGACTGGTATCGTGAGTATTATAAGCCATGCCAAAATTGAACTCATCGCTCCCCGCATGGGCCGCGGTAGCCGATCACGCACAGCACGTGAAACTTTCGCATCTGCGCGAGCTGTATGCCGCCGATGCCGACCGCTGGCGGGACTTTCACGTCGAACACGACGGCTGGCTGCTCGATATGTCGCGCCAGCGCATCACGCGGGACACCCTGGCGCTGCTGCTCGACCTGGCGCGCGCCGCGGATCTGCCGGGGCACATCGCGGCCATGTTTCGCGGCGATCCCATCAACACCACCGAGCAGCGCGCGGTGCTGCACACGGCGCTGCGCTCCGAGTTCGCCGGCGGCGCCGAGATCCAAGCCGAGGTGCGCGCATCGCGCCAGAAACTGGTGGAGTTCGTCGCTGCGGTGCGCCGCGGCGGCAAGCGCGGCATCACGGACAGGAAGTTCAAGCACGTGGTCAACATCGGCATCGGTGGCTCCGATCTGGGGCCGCTGTTGGTGTGCGATGCGCTGCGCCACGAGTGGAGCGGCGACCTCACGCCGCACTTCGTGTCGAACGTGGACCGCACCCAGCTCGAGGATGTGATGCGCGCCATCGATCCGGCGGAGACGCTGGTGATCGTGTGCTCGAAGACGTTCGTCACCCAAGAGACCCAGGCCAACGCGAATGCGGCGCGCGCCTGGATCGTCGGCGCCTTGGGCGAGAAGTCGCCCGCTCATCATTTCGTCGCCGTGTCCACCAATGCCGCCGCCATGGACGCCTTCGGCATTGCCGAAGAGCATCGCTTCACTCTCTGGGATTGGGTGGGCGGGCGCTACTCGGTGTGGTCCGCCATCGGGCTCGTGGCCGAACTGGTCATCGGCAGCGACAAGTATGAGGAGTTCCTCGCCGGCGCCAGCGACATGGACACGCATTTCACGAGCGCGCCGTTCGAGGAGAATCTGCCGGTACTGAGCGGGCTGCTCGGCGTCTGGAACCGCACGTTCCTGGGCCTGCCCACGCTGGCGGTGCTGCCGTATGACCAGCGGCTGGCGCGGCTGCCGGCGTACCTGCAACAGCTCGAAATGGAGAGCAACGGCAAGTCGGTGTCGCTCGCCGGCGAGCGCGTCGATTATGCGACGTCCCCGGTGGTGTGGGGCGAACCGGCCTCGAATGCGCAGCACTCGTTCTTCCAGATGCTGCACCAGGGCACGCCCTCGGCGGCGCTGGATTTCATCGCGCCGCTGCGCGGCTCGTGGGGCGGCACGGAAGGACAGGATCTGGCGCTGCAGAACTGCCTGGCGCAGTCCCAAGCCTTCGCCTTCGGCCGCACGCCGCAAGAGGTCGAGGCCGACATGGGCAAGGCCGGCTCGCGCGAGGCAGACATCGCCCGCCTCGAGGCGCACCGCGTCTACGAGGGCAACCGGCCGAGCTCGCTCCTCCTGTATCCGCGCACCACCGCACGCACCCTGGGCGGCCTGCTGGCGCTGTATGAGCACAGCGTCTTCGTACAGGGCACGGTGTGGGGCATCAATTCCTTCGACCAGTTCGGCGTCGAGCTGGGCAAAAAACTCGCGCTGGGCATCGACTTATCCGGCGGCAAGCCCCCCACCGGCTATGGGGCGGAGGGGTTGAAGGCGCTCATCGGCTATGTGGCGGCGCATCGGTAAGCGGGCCACCCTAGCCCTCGTACCAGTTATCGATCACGAGGCCGGCCACGCGCGAAAACTCGCGCACGTTGCGGGTAACCAGGGTGGCCGACTGCGCCAGGGCGATGCCCGCGATCTGAACATCGATGGGACCAAT
>JALYHU010000212.1 GCA_030776345.1 Pseudomonadota bacterium
GCCCGACATCGCGCCGCTGCGCGCCTCGCCGCTGCCGAGTTTTGCCGATGCCGTGGCGCGCGCCGCGCCCGCGGTCGTCAACATCTATACCGCCCGCGTCGTTACCGAGCGGACGCAGACGGCGCCGCTCGATCAGTTGTTCGGCGACTACTGGCCGAGCTATCGGCAACGCGTCGAGCGCAGCCTGGGATCCGGTGTCATCGTCGACCCGGCGGGCACCATCGTCACCAATCAGCACGTCATCGCCGGCGCCGATTCGATCCGAGTGCAGCTCGCCGACGGACGCGTCGCCGAAGCCAAGATCACGGGCCAGGATCCCGACACGGACATCGCGATCCTGCACCTGTCGATCGGGCATCTACCGGCCATGCCGATGGGCCGCTCCGATACGCTAAGGGTGGGCGACATCGTGCTCGCGATCGGCAATCCCTATGGTCTGAGCCAGACCGTGACCCAGGGCATCGTAAGCGCCACCGGCAGGGGTCAGCTGGGTCTCGCGACTTTCGAGAATTTCATTCAAACCGACGCGGCCATCAACCTGGGCAACTCCGGCGGTGCGCTCATCGACGCCAACGGCGATCTGGTGGGGATCAATACGGCTGTTCTGAACCGCACTTCCGGCGGACCCGAGGGAATTGGTTTCGCGATTCCGGTAAATCTGGTGCGCGGCGTGATGGAACAGGTATTGAAGCAGGGCCACGTGGTGCGCGGGTGGCTCGGGTTCATGCCGCAGGATCTGTCGCCCGAACAATCGACGCAGCTCGGCATCAGTCCGGATGGCGGCGTCACGGTGGTGAATATCTTGGTGAAGAGCCCGGCCTTCGAGGCAGGCGTAAGACCCGGTGATTTGATTACCGGCCTGAACGGCGACCCCGTGAGGAGCGCGCAAGATCTGGTCAGCCGCCTCGCCGCGCTCTCACCCGGCGCGAGCGTCGAACTGGACGGGCGCCACGGCGGCCGCCCCTTCAAGGTCAAACTCACCGTGACCGAACGACCCACCCGCCAAGCGCAGGACAACCGGTAGGCTTCCTCGGCAGCCGGTATCAGGGCGTGCGGCGAATTCTCGCGCCGAGCTGCAGCAGCTTTTCCTCGATGGCCTCGTAGCCGCGGTCGATGTGGTAAATACGCTCGATCTCGGTATGGCCGTCGGCGACCAGACCGGCCAGCACGAGACTTGCCGAGGCGCGCAGGTCCGTGGCCATCACCGGTGCCGCCGTCAGCCGCTCCACTCCCTTGATGATGGCGGTGTTGCCCTCGAGCCGGATTTCTGCGCCCATGCGGCGCATCTCCAGCATGTGCATGAAACGATTCTCGAAAATCGTTTCGATGATGGTGCCGACGCCGTTCGCGACGGTGTTGAGGGCCGCGAATTGTGCTTGCATGTCGGTCGGAAACGCGGGATAGGGAGCGGTACGTATGTCGACGGCATTCGGCCGACGCCCGCGCATGTCGACTTCGATCCACGTATCGCCCACACCCACCGTCGCACCCGCTTCCTGCAGCTTGTCGATCACCGAGTCCAGGTGTTCCGGCCGCGTGTTCTTGACCCGGATATGGCCGCTGGTGATCGCGCCCGCGACCAGATACGTGCCCGCCTCGATCCGATCCGGCAATACTTCGTACGCGGTTCCGTCGAGACGCTCCACGCCGTCGATTGCGATGGTATCGGTGCCCGCGCCTTTGATCTTGGCGCCCATGGCGATCAGGAAATTGGCGAGATCGACGACTTCGGGTTCGCGCGCCGCATTCTCCAGAACCGTCCGGCCTTCGGCCAAGGTGGCCGCCATCATGAGATTCTCGGTGCCGGTGACGGTGACCGTCTCCAGTACCAGACGGGCGCCGCGCAAACGGCCCGCGCGCGCTTTGATGTAGCCATTCTCGATGTGGATGTCGGCACCCATGGCCTGTAGCCCGGCCACATGGATGTTGACCGGCCGCGCACCGATGGCGCAGCCGCCGGGCAGCGATACATCGGCCGAGCCGAACCGCGCCAGCAACGGACCCAACACCAAAATGGACGCGCGCATGGTCTTCACGAGCTGATAGGGCGCGAAATATTCCTTGATCGTCGAGGCGTCCACTTCGATGCGCATCTTTTCATCGATGGTCACCGACACGCCCATGCGGCCCAGAAGTTCGATCATCGTGGTCACGTCCTGCAAATGCGGAACGTTCGACACGGTCACCGGACCGTCGGCCAATAGACAACCGGCGAGGATGGGCAGGGTGGCGTTCTTGGCGCCCGAGATGCGAATCTCGCCCTCCAGAGGTATGCCGCCGTGGATCTGTAATTTATCCACGACGCTGGGCCGCGTATTCTTCGGGCGTGAATACCTGCAGTGCCAGCGCATGGATTTCGTTGCCCACGGCGGCGCCCAACGTGGCATAGACCAATTGATGACGCTGCACCGCGCGCTTCCCCGCGAAGGCCGGGGACACCACGACGGCCTCGAAGTGCACATTGTCGTCGCTGGTAACCGTCGCCGAGGCACCGTCCAAGCCGCCCTGAATCAATTCCGCAATTTGCCGTGGATTCATATCATTTCCTGCTTTTCACCGCTGGCGACTACAAACCATAAAGCTTACTCCCGAAACAGTGCGACATTCTGCATACGCGGTATCATCGCCGTATGAACCTTGCTTCCGCGACTCCTCACTTCACGGATGAAGCTCTCGTCGATTTGGGCCGTCAAGCCCTCGGCATCGAGATCGACGGCCTGCGCGCGCAGGTGCCCCGCCTCGGAGCGGAGTTTGCACGCGCCTGCAGAATTTGTCTGGACTGCCGCGGCAGAATCGTCGTGACCGGCATGGGTAAATCGGGTCACATCGGCGGAAAAATCGCGGCCACCCTTGCCAGCACCGGCACGCCGGCCTTCTTCGTCCACCCCGGCGAGGCCAGTCACGGCGACATCGGCATGATAACCCGGGACGACGCCGTGCTCGCCCTGTCGAACTCCGGCGAAACGGACGAAATCCTGACCATCGTGCCCGTCATCAAGCGCTTGGGCGTGCCTCTGATCGCCTTTACGGGCAATTCGTCCTCGGCCCTGGCAAGGATTGCCACGGTACACTTGGACATCGGGGTGCCCGCCGAGGCATGCCCGCTCAATTTGGCACCCACGGCCAGTACGACGGCGGCGCTCGCGGTGGGCGACGCACTTGCCGTAGCGCTTCTGAAAGCACGTGGGTTCACTGAGGAAGATTTTGCCCGCTCCCATCCGGCGGGCAGCTTGGGCCGGCGCCTGCTGCTGCATGTTCGGGACGTCATGCGGGTGGGCTCCGACATACCCAAGGTGCAGGCGCACACTCCGCTCGCCGAAGGCCTCATGGAGGTGACCCGCAAAGGGCTCGGCATGACCGCCATCGTCGATGGCGACGATCACGTTCTGGGCGTCTTTACCGACGGCGACTTGCGCCGGGCGCTCGATCGGGCAGCCGATCTGCACGGCACGCGCATGGACGAGGTCATGACGCGGCACGCAAAGACGGTGCGTGCCAACACGCTCGCTGCCGAGGCGGTGCACGTGATGGAAACCCATCGTATTACGGCACTGGTCGTCGTCGACCCGGACGACAGGCTGGTGGGTGCGCTCAACGTGCACGATCTGCTGCGCGCCGGTGTCGTTTGACCAAGCCGTCGCAACCCATGGCGCGCAAGCCCGCACCCTTGGGCAAGATCGAGCTCGTCGTCCTGGACGTCGACGGCGTACTCACCGATGGGCGCCTGTATTTCTCCGGCCGCGGCGAGGCGCTCAAGGTCTTCAATGTCCGCGACGGCCACGGCATCAAGCTGTTGATGGGGAGCGGCGTCGAGGTGGCGGCATTCAGCGGGCGCCGCTCCGCCGCCGTGACCGCGCGGATGCGGGAGCTGAAGGTACGGAACCTGGTCCAAGGTTGCAGCGACAAAGTCGCCGCCCTTCAAGAACTCACCCGGCGTCTCGGCATCGCGCCGCTCGCCTGCGCCTGCATCGTCGATGATACGCCGGACCTGCCGCTGATGTCCGCCGTCGGCCTCGCCGCGGCCGTGGCGGATGCGCACCCCCTGGTGCTCTCAGCCGCCCATTGGGTCAGCACGGCGTGCGGCGGGCAGGGTGCCGTGCGCGAGTTCACCGACGCCCTCTTGCGCGCCCGCGCCGGCCGTTCCCGCACGGGCTCCCATGCCGTTTAGAATTTTCACCCTGTTGGCCGTGGTGGCGCTTGCGATCAGTACCTGGATATTGAGTTCGCCCGCCCACCGGCCGAAACCGACTTCCGCCGTGGGGGGCGCGGTGTTGCCCGGCTATTATCTGAAGAACACGGTGTTGACCGACTACGATGCGACCGGTGCCGCGAGTATTCGTCTCCAGGCCGAGCGCATCGATCAAATCGACCACAGTGCCGAGGTGGAACTCTCGAACGTACGCGTCGACTATCAAGCACCCAACGGACAGAACTGGATGATGTTCGGCGATACCGCGCACGTCCAGCCGGGCGGCAAGGTCGTGGACGTCGCCGGCAACGTGCGTCTGCAAGGCGAGACCACGGGCCGCTCGTCCGTCCCGGTGGTCCGCACCGACTCGCTGAGCTTCGACGTTGCGGATTCGATCGCCACCAGCAAGAGCGACGTACGCCTCGAGTTCGGCCCGCATTCGCTGGCCGGGCGCGGACTCGTCGCGAATTTAAAAGAGCGCACCCTACGCTTAGAATCGAAGGTCCATGGCCATTTCCAACCTTAAAGTTCTCCCTTTGCTCGTGCTGTCGATTGCGGGGACGCGTGGCCTTGCCGCCGCTGCGGCACATCCGCCACCCGAGTCGATCTCGTTGGACGCCCAATCCTTCGAAGCGGATCTGCACAACAACAACCTCGTTTATCGCAAGGTACACATCGCCCAGGGCGCGATGACGATATCCGCCGACCAGGGCCAGACCACCCAAGGCACGGGCCTGGATTTCGACAACAGCCTGTGGATGTTCCGCGGCAACGTAAAGGTTACGATGCAAGATGGCCTGCTCGCCGCCGATGACGCGGAAATCTACTTCGCCAAGAAAGCACTCGCCAGGGCCGTGGCCAACGGCAAGCCCGCCGCCTTCGAGCAGCGCGCGCCCAAGACCGGCAAGGTAGCGCACGGGCGCGCGCAGATCATCGAATACGACGCCCGCAAGGGCATGGTGGTGTTATCCAAGAACGCCTGGCTCAGTGATGGCTCTACCGAGATTCGCGGCGAGTCGCTGAAATACAACGTGCTGGCCCAAAGCATCGTTGCCGAAGGATCGGAACAAGGATCGCAGCGGGTGCACATCATCATCACGCCGCCGCCGTCCAAACCATGAGCGTGCTGCGGGCGCTGAACCTCGCGAAAAGCTACAAGTCACGCCAGGTATTGCGGGATTTGTCGCTCCAGGTCGAGAGCGGCGAAGTCGTGGGGCTGCTCGGCCCGAACGGAGCCGGCAAGACCACCGCCTTCTACATGGTGGTGGGACTGACCAAATGTGAACACGGTGAGATCTTTCTCGACAATCGGGACATCACCCGCTTGCCCATGCATCGGCGAGCCCAACTCGGATTGGGTTATCTGCCGCAGGAACCGTCGGTATTCCGCCGGCTGACCGTTTCGAACAATATCCTCGCCATACTCGAGACACGCCCCGGACTCGACGATATCCAACGCGCGGAACGGCTCAAGGAACTGCTGGCGGAGCTGCACATCGGCCACGTCAGGGACAGCCTGGGGATGAGTTTGTCGGGTGGCGAGCGGCGCCGCGTCGAGATAGCGCGGGCCCTGGCTGCGGACCCGCAATTCATCCTCTTGGACGAGCCCTTTGCCGGCGTAGACCCCCTGTCGGTCGCCGATATCCAGCGCATAATCAAACACTTAGCAGACAAGGGGATCGGCGTGCTGATAACGGACCATAATGTTCGAGAGACCTTGGGAATCTGCGGCCGGGCATATATCGTAAGCCAGGGAACGATGCTGGCTTGCGGTTCTGCGGAGCAGATTCTTGCCAACCCGCAGGTTCGTGAGGTGTACTTGGGCCAGGATTTCAAACTGTAGCGTTGGATCTTAAAGAACTATGTTGAAGCCAAGTCTGCAGCTTCGCATTGGCCAGCAGCTGACGATGACGCCGCAGCTGCAACAGGCCATCCGCCTGCTGCAGCTTCCATCGCTCGATCTGCAGGCGCACGTCCGTGAGACGCTCGAGACGAATGTGATGCTCGAGGCGGAGGACGAGCTCGCGTTGGACGCGCCGCCCGATACCGTGCGGGAGCGCGAGGACGTGCCGGTCGAGGAGAAATACGCCGAACTCGACGGCCGCACAGCGGCGACCGATCAACGCGAAGAGCCCGAGGTTGAGATCGCCGACGAGGCATGGGGCGAACAAACCAGCGGCCCTGCCGATTCCTCGTGGTCGGGCGACGACGACCGCAGCAGCGACTTCAGCGACCAGCACGGTCAGACGCTGCAGGAACAGCTCATCGAACAGCTCGAACTGGCCAGGCTCTCTCCGGTGGACATGGCCATCGCGCGCGTCATCACCGATGCCATTACGGATGACGGTTACTTGAAGGACGACTTGGAAGACGTCCGCTCGAGCCTGCTGCCGGAGATCGAGGCCACCCCGGCGGATGTGGAACGTGTGCTGGCGGCCGTGCAATCGCTCGAACCCGCGGGCGTCGGCGCGCGCAACTTGGGCGAGTGCATTGCGCTGCAGCTGCGCCAGCTGCACGCGGACACGCCGGCGCGCGACATCGCGATCCGGGTAGCCCTGGAGCACCTGGATCTGGTGGCAGGCCAACAGCTGGTATTGTTGCGGCGCCAGCTACGCTGCAGCGAAAGCGATCTGGAAATGGCGCTCGCCCTGGTGCGCTCCTGTCATCCGCGCCCCGGGGCCGCCGTCAATCCTGCCCAGGCCGAGTATGTGATTCCGGACGTTTTCGTGAGGCGCACCGATCACGGCTGGATCGTCGAGATCAATCAGGCCACCGTGCCGCGGGTGCGCGTCAATCAGAGCTACGCGAATCTCATTTCGCGCGCGCCCGACCATGCCATGCTGCGCACCCAGTTGCAGGAAGCGCGGTGGCTCATGCGCAGCCTCGAGATCCGCAACGAGACGCTCATCAAGGTGGCGCGGTGCATCGTGCAGCGGCAGACCAGCTTCTTCGAGTTGGGCGAGGAAGCGATGGAGCCGCTGATTCTGAAGGATGTGGCCGAAGCCGTGGAGATGCACGAGTCGACGATCTCGCGCGTGACCACGGCGAAATACATGCACACGCCGCGCGGCGTGTTCGAGTTCAGGTATTTTTTCTCGAGCCACGTCGAGGCAGCCGACGGCACGGAGATGTCGTCCACGGCCATCCGTGCCAAGCTCAAAAAGTTGATTTCTCAAGAGAATCCGGAAAATCCATGCAGCGACAGCAAGCTCGCGGAAATTCTGTCGCAGGAAGGCATACCGGTGGCAAGGCGCACCGTTGCCAAATATCGCGAGGGCATGCAAATCGCTCCGTCCAATGAGCGGAAACGTGCTGCCGCCCGAGCGTCGTGAGAGGCCATTACTTTTAGGAGGATCCTCATGCAGCTAGATCTCAGCGGTCATCATGTGGAGATAACGCCCGCCATGCGCAGTTATGTCTTGAAGAGATTTGAACGAATTGGCCGGCACTTCGAACAAGTCATCGATGTCCACTGCGTTTTAACGGTGGAGAAAAAATTACACCACAAGGCCGAGGCCACGCTGATGATGCGCGGCAACAAGATTTACGCGGACGCGACCGAACCGAACATGTACGCGGCCATCGACGCCCTCGCCGACAAACTCGATCGCTGCGTCAAGAAGCACAAAGAGAAATCTTCCGACCATCACGCCGAGGACGTCATCAAGGCGCGCTCGGCTTCGTGAGGGTGCGGGCCCGTAGGCGAGGCCGCTCATGCGCTTGATTATCGTGAGCGGCCTGTCGGGCTCCGGCAAGAGCGTCGCCCTGCACCTGCTGGAAGACATCGACTTCTATTGCGTCGACAACATTCCCGCAGCGCTGTTGAAGCCATTCATTTCCCACACGATTCGGGGGACGGACGACGTCTACCCCCGGACCGCCGTGGGGCTCGATGCCCGCAACCGGGCGAACGAGATCGAGACAGTGCCGCTGCTGGTGGCCGAGTTGCGGCGCAGCGGCATCGACTGCGAGGTGCTGTACCTCCATGCCTCCGACGAGGTGCTGCTCAAGCGCTATGCCGAGACCCGGCGCAAGCACCCTTTGGTTCGCGGCGATGTAAGTTTGCGCGAAGCCATTGCCAGCGAGCGCCGCTTGCTCGAGCCCATCACGTCCGCCGCCGACCTGGTCATAGACACGTCGAACATGGGCGTGCACGCACTACGCGAGCGAATTCGCGAGCGGATTGACCGCCGGCGCGAGGGGCGTCTGGCACTGATGTTCGAATCGTTCGGCTACAAGCACGGCATCCCCGGCGATGCCGACTTCGTTTTCGACGTCCGCAGCCTGCCGAATCCGTATTGGGAGCAGTCCCTGCGCAGCCTCACGGGGCGCGACCCGCCGGTGACCGAGTTCCTGGCGGGCCATGCGAGCGTCAACCGCTTGATCGGGGGGCTCATCGAATTCCTGACCCACCGTATCGCCGAGTTTGCCCAGGCCAACCGCAGCTACTTGACCATCGCCGTCGGCTGCACCGGCGGCCAGCACCGCTCCGTCTATATTGCCGAACGTCTGGCCGATCACTTCCGGCAGAGCTATCCGGATGTCATGACACGGCACGATTCGTTGCAGAAAGGCTGACGCCTCTCACGCCGACTCCGCACTCCGATATTGCGGCGCATGTTCGAGCGCCAGGAATTCGCGGATCTCGGCGGCGCGCGCCCGCGCATCGCTCTGCCCCAAGGCGATCAGTTCTCGGGTGTAGCCCCGCTCGAACAGCAAGTAGCTGAGCAGCTGCGTGCCGGCGCTGTTGTTGGCTCCCAGGGTGCGCAGCAGCGCCCGCAGGCTGCGAGGCAGCTCATAGCGATGCCGACGCGCGATTTCGCTCAAATCCTGAGACGGCGTGATTACCAGCGCCTCGATCTGGCGCGCGTCGGTGGTCTGGTTGAACACCTTGATGTGCTCCAGATCCGCATGCAGCTGGTCCATGAACAGCGAATCCAGCATGAAACCGAACATCTGCCCGAACGTGGGTTCGGATTTGGGATTGCGCAGGCCGAGTCCCGAGGTATCGGCATCGCCCACGCCGATGACCACCAAACGATTGGCGCCCAGATGGATGGCAGGACTCAGCGGCGCAGTTTGGCGCATGGCGCCGTCGCCGTAATACTGCCCTTGCAGGTATATGGGCCGGAACAGGAACGGGATGGCGAGGCTCGCCATCAAGTGATCCAGCGTGAGCTGCACGCGTGCACCCTTGCGGAAGGCCCGCTGCCAGGGATCGATGGCCGAGGCGCAGGCATAGAACGTCACAGAGTCGGCGTTGGCATAGCTGGTCGCGCAAATGCCGACGGCGGAGATGTGTTTCTTGTACAAACCGCGGGGGATGGCATCGAAATTCAGCTTCCCGCGCAGCAGCTCCCACAGCGGTGAGTTATCGAACAACGAGCGGGGCGGATGCACCAGCCAGCCGCCGCTGAGCAGCGCCAGCATCCAGTGCAAGCCGGAACGCAGTACGCTCACCGCGTCCGCTTTGAAGACCTGGTGAACTCGAAAATCACGCCACACGCGCTCGATCGAGTAAACCGCCTGTCTGAAATGGGCGGGATCGGAGGCCAGGGCGATGGCGCTGACTGCGCCTGCGGAGGTGCCGGTGATGACGGAGAACGGCGATCCCGACCCACGGCGCAGGAGCTCCGCGATTCCCTTGAGCACGCCGACCTGATAGGCGGCCCGGGCGCCGCCGCCGGTCAATACCAAGCCGAGTTTGGGAGCCTCGTGATCCAAGTGGTGGTACCGCTGTGCTGTGGACGCAACGGAACTCAGTATGCATCCTAACCCGGTCCTTTTTGTGTCGGTCACGTCACGTGACGGACTCTTCATGGCGACCGTTGGGCCGGTCCCGCGAGGCGCTTAAGCAAGAACTCCAATGGCGTCATCCAAACCGGATAGGGTCAGCGGATACATCCGCCCCTCCACCATCTCGCGGATCAGCTCGATGGACTGCGTGAGCCGCCAGCGCGCCTGTGGCTGCGGATTGATCCAGGCGAATTTTGGGTATGCTTTGAGCAGCCGCTGCAGCCACACACTGCCGGGCTCGGCATTCCAGTGTTCGACGCTGCCGCCCGCGGAAGTGATCTCGTACGGGCTCATGGTCGCATCGCCGACCAGAATCAGCTTGTAGTCCGACCCATACGTGCGCATGACCTCGACGGTGCCGACATGCCCGTTGAGGCGCCGCGCATTGTCCCGCCACAAGACCTCGTACGGGAAATTGTGGAAATAAAAATGCTCGAGATGCTTGAACTCGCTGCGAGCCGCCGAAAACAGCTCCTCGCATGTCTTCACGTGATCGTCCATCGATCCGCCGATGTCGAGCAGGAGCAGCACCTTGACGACGTTGTGGCGCTCCGGAACCATCTTGATGTCCAACCAGCCGCCGGAACGCGCCGTGGCATCGATGGTGTCGGTGAGCGCAAGTTCGGTAGGCGCGCCGCGTCGAGCGAAGCGCCGCAATCGACGCAGCGCCACTTTCATGTTGCGCGTACCGAGTTCCACGGAATCGTCGAGGTTCGCGAACTCGCGCTTGTCCCAGACCTTCACGGCGCTGCGATTGCGTGATTTCTCCTGGCCGATGCGCACGCCTTCGGGGTTGTACCCGTGAGCGCCGAACGGCGACGTGCCGGCGGTGCCGATCCACTTGCTGCCGCCCTGATGCCGCTCCTTCTGTTCTTCGAGGCGTCGTTTGAGCGTCTCCATCAGTTTCTCCCAACCGCCCAAGGCTTGGATCTCGGCCTTTTCCACGTCGGTGAGTTCGCGTTCCGCCATCTTTGCGAGCCAGTCCGGCGGGAGTTCCCGCTCGAGCAACGCAAACAAATCCTGCGCTCCCTTGAAGTGCGCCGCAAACACCATGTCGAAGCGATCGTAATGCCGCTCGTCCTTGACCAAGGTGGTGCGCGCCAGGTAGTAAAATCGCTCCGCGCCGGCGTCGCCCAAGCCTGCTTGGAGCGCTTCGAGCAGGGTCAACAATTCGGTGATCGACACCGGCACGCCGGCGCGCTTCAACAACAGAAAAAACCTAACGAGCATTCCGGCGGTGGAGAAACAGCAGCTGCTCGAACAGGTGAACGTCCTGCTCGTTCTTGAGCAGTGCCCCATACAACGGCGGAATCAGCGACTTCGCGTCATCGCTTCGCAGGGCTTCGGCGGGTATGTCCTCGGCCACGAGCAATTTGATCCAATCGAGGAGTTCCGAGGTCGTGGGCTTCTTCTTCAAGCCCGGCGCCTCGCGGATCTTGAAGAAGGTCTTCAGCGCCTCCCGGAGTAGTTCGCGCTTCAAATCCGGAAAATGAACATCGACGATTCGGGTCATGGTCGCTTCGTCGGGAAAGCGGATGTAGTGGAAGAAGCAGCGCCGCAAGAAGGCATCGGGCAGTTCCTTCTCGTTGTTGCTGGTGATGATGATCACCGGCCGCTGTTTCGCACGGATGGTCTCGCGCGTCTCGTAGACGTAGAACTCCATGCGGTCGAGTTCGCGCAGCAGATCGTTGGGAAACTCGATGTCGGCCTTGTCGATTTCGTCGATCAGCAGCACCGGCTGCACGTCGCTGTCGAATGCTTCCCAAAGATTACCCTTGACGATGTAGTTATGGATGTCCTTGACGCGCAAATCGCCGAGCTGCGAGTCGCGCAGACGCGAGACCGCATCGTATTCATACAAGCCCTGCTGCGCCTTGGTGGTGGACTTGATGTGCCACTCGTGGAGCGGTTTCGACAACGATCGGGCGATTTCCGCCGCGAGCAGCGTTTTGCCGGTGCCGGGTTCGCCCTTGATGAGCAACGGACGGGAGAGCACCATGGCGGCATTGACCGCCGCCATCAGCTCTTCGGTCGCAATGTAGCGCTCGGTTCCGCGGAATGCGGCTGTCATTGCTTGCGAGCGACCTGCAGTATCTGCATGGAATTCGTCCCACCCGCGACCCCCGAGAGTTCTCCCTTGGTGAGGATGATGAGGTCCCCGTCCCTCACCAATTTCAGCTCGAGCAGATGGTGAAATATCGAGAAGTAGAACGCTTCACGATCCTCGTGGGTGACATCGTACGCTACCGGATAGACTCCCCGATACAGCGTGACTCTGGAGCGAGTCTCTTCCTGGCGCGTGAACGCGTAGATCGGAATGTCGGAGCGCACTCGCGACATCCGGAGGGTGGTTTCACCCGACTCGGTAAGAGCCACGATGGCCTTCACGTGCATGTGGTTCGCGGTGTACATCACCGCCGCGGCGATGGCCTCGTTGGTGCGCTCGTAGTGGCCGGCATTGCGTTGGCGTATGCGGACGTGCGCTCCTTGATACTTCTCCGCACCCTCGATGATCTGCGCCATGGCTTCGACCACCTTCACGGGGTGCTTGCCCGCCGCGGTTTCGGCGGACAGCATCACCGCATCGCTGCCCTCCATGACGGCATTGGCGACGTCGGACACTTCGGCGCGTGTCGGGATGGTGTGCACGATCATCGATTCCATCATCTGCGTCGCGATGATGACGACGCGGTTCTGGTGCCTGGCTTCTTGGATAATGAGCTTCTGCAGACCGGCGAGTTCCGCGTAACCCATCTCGACGCCCAAGTCGCCGCGTGCCACCATCACCGCATCGCTGGCGCGCACCACGTCCGCAAGATTCTTGATCGCCTCGGCACGCTCGATCTTGGCCACCAGCAACGCATGCCCGCCCGCTTGGCGTAGGAGCGCGCGCGCCTCGTTCATGTCGGCGGCGTCGCGCGGGAAGGATACCGCGAGGTAATCGACCTTCAACGAAGCCGCGGCGCGAATGTCTTCTCGGTCCTTGTCGGTCAAGGCGCCGGCGGACAGTCCGCCTCCTTGCCGGTTGATGCCTTTGTTGTTGCTGAGTTCGCCGCCGACCAACACGCGAGTGTTGATGCGCGGTCCATCGACGCTCACGACCTGCAAACTGATCTGGCCGTCGTTGAGCAGCAGCACATCGCCCGCGGACACGTCGGACGGGAGTTTCTTGTAGGCGATGCCCACCGCGCGCACGGTGCCGGCGTCGGTGGGGAGGCTCGCATCCAGCGCGAAATCCGCGCCGTCCGTGAGTTCTATGCGGCCTTCGACGAAACGTTCGATGCGGATCTTGGGCCCGGCCAGGTCGCCGAGAACGCCCACGTAACGGCCGGCCTCCCGGGCCGCCGTCCTCACCATTTCCAAGCGTCGCGCGTGATCCTGGGTCGCGCCGTGGGAGAAATTGAGCCGGACCACGTCCACACCGGCGCGCACCATCTCGGTCAGAACCCTCGGGTCGTCCGTGGCCGGACCCAGGGTCGCGACGATTTTGGTTCGACGCAGATGAAAGCTCACGCAGCCCGCTCCTCCAGCACTTCTACGGCAGGAAGTTTCTTGCCTTCGACGAATTCCAGGAAGGCGCCGCCGCCCGTCGAAATGTAGGAAATGCTGTCCTCGATGCCGTACTTTTCGATCGCGGCGAGCGTATCGCCGCCGCCGGCCAGCGAAAAGGCCTTGCTGCGCGCGATGGCGTTCGCCAAAGTCCGCGTTCCCTCCCCGAACTGCTCGAACTCGAACACGCCCACGGGGCCGTTCCACAATATGGTACCCGCCGACGCGCAGAGCTTGGCCATCTCTTCGGCGGAATCCGGGCCGATATCCAAAATCATTTCATTGGCCGATACGGAACTCACCGGCTTGACGTCGGCCTCGGCTTTCGCCGAGAACTCGGTCGCGACCACGACGTCGGTAGGCATGGAAATGGTGATACCGCGTTGCTTCGCCTGATCCAACAAGCGCTTGCAGATGTCCAACATGTCGGGCTCGTGCAGCGACTTGCCCACGTTGAACCCGAGCGCCGCCAGGAACGTATTGGTGATGCCCCCGCCGACGATCAGTAGATCGACCTTGGCCAGCAGCGTCTCGAGCACGGTCAGCTTGGTGGACACTTTCGAGCCGCCGACGATGGCCAGCATGGGTCGCGCCGGTTTCTCCAATGCCGTTTCCAGCGCCGACAATTCGCTCACCAGGAGCGGGCCCGCACACGCGACCTTGGCGTATTTCGCAACGCCGTGAGTGCTCGCTTCGGCGCGATGCGCCGTGCCGAACGCGTCCATGACATAGATGTCGCACAACGCCGCCATCTTCCTCGCAAGCTCGTCCGAATCCTTTTTCTCTCCCTTGTTGAAGCGTACGTTTTCCAGCAGCACGACCTCGCCGGCGGCGACCGTGACGCCATCCAGCCAATCGCGCTTCAAGGCAACCGGCACGCCCAGCAATTGCATCAAGCGCCGCGCCACCGGGGCCAGCGAAAATTCCTCGGCGAACTTCCCCTCTTCCGGCCTTCCCAAGTGCGACATGATGAGGACCTGGGCCTTCGCCGCCAATGCCGCCTGGATGGTGGGCAACGCCGCGCGGATGCGTGCATCGCTGGTCACGATCCCATCCTTCACCGGCACATTCAGATCTTCACGAATCAGAACGCGCTTTCCCGACAGATCCAAACTCGACATTTCTATGATTTTCATTGCGCCCCCGCCGGCCGGCAGTCCGGCCCCCCGTTCAAGCAGCTCAACTCGCTTTCGACCACGCCAACGTGGTGTCGAGCATTCGGTTGGAAAAGCCCCATTCGTTGTCGTACCACGCACAGACCTTCACCATGGTGCCCTGGATGACCTTGGTGAGGGTCGCATCATAGGTGGAGGACGCCGGATCGTGATTGAAGTCCACCGACACCAGAGGCGCATCGCTATAGGCCAGAATACCCTTCAATTCGCCGCTCGCCGCCTTCTTGAGGGCCGCATTGATTTCCTCGACGCTGGTCTTGCGCGCCGCATTGAAGCTCAGGTCCACCAGAGAAACATTGATGGTCGGGACGCGGATCGCAAAACCGTCGATCTTGCCTTTGAGTTCCGGAAGCACCAGTCCCACCGCGGCGGCGGCGCCGGTCTTGGTCGGAATCATGGACATGGTCGCCGAACGCGCGCGGCGCAGGTCCGAATGGTATACGTCGGTCAGGACCTGATCGTTGGTATAGGAATGTATGGTGTTCATGACGCCGGCCAGAATGCCGATTTCGTCGTGCAGTACCTTGGCGAGAGGCGCCAAGCAATTGGTGGTGCAGGACGCATTGGAAATCACGGTGTGGCTCGCCATCAGAACCTTGTGGTTCACACCGAAGACGACGGTGGCGTCCACATCGTCGCCGCCGGGCGCGGAAATGACGACTTTCTTGGCGCCGGCGGCCAGGTGGGCCGATGCCTTGGCCTTGCTGGTGAACAACCCCGTGCACTCCAACACGAAATCCACGCCGAGCTCGCCCCACGGCAATTTCGACGGATCACGCTGCGCCACCACCCGGATACGGTCGCCGTTCACCACCATCGAATCGCCGTCGACGTGAACTTCGCCGGGGAATCGCCCGTGCACCGTATCGAATCGCGTCAAATGAGCATTCGTATTGGCGTCCCCGAGGTCGTTGATCGCGACTATTTTGACCTGGTCCTTGTGCTTTCCCTCGTAGAGCGCACGCAAGATGTTGCGGCCGATTCGCCCGTAGCCATTGATACCCACTTTGATTGCCATCGTATTCCTCAGGCGCTTTGCGCCGAATTTACGGGGTCGAAGCGACCCCGTTTGTTAGTTTGCCCGCCGCGCGAGCATTATGAACCGGATCATGCCAAGACTCTTTCGATCGCCGCGACCACCCGGTCGCTGGCGAATCCGTATGCTTTGAACAAATCCTTCGCCGGCGCCGACGCGCCGAAATGGTCGATGCCGATGATCTCGCCCTGCAGCCCGACGTACTGCCACCAGGACGCGGTGGCTCCGGCCTCCACGGCGACGCGCCGCGGCGTCGAAGCCGGCAGTACAGTCTGCTTGTAAGCCTCGTCCTGGCGCTCGAACGTCGTGCTGCTCGGCATGGACACCAAGCGCACTCTTCGGCCCTTGCCGGCAAGGTTGCGGACCGCCTCCGCAGCGATGCCGACCTCGGATCCGGTGGCGATCACGATGGCCTCCGGGGGGCCGTCGCATTCGATCAAGACGTAGCCGCCGCGCTTGATGGCCGCCCGTTGCGCCGCGTCGCGCACTTCATGTGCCAGCGACTGCCGAGTGAAGATCAAGCTCGTGGGGCCGTCGCGGTTTTCGATCGCGACGCCCCATGCCGTTGCGGCCTCGACGGCGTCGCAGGGCCGCCACACGTCCATGTGCGGAATGATGCGCAGGCTCGCGAGGTGCTCGATGGGCTGGTGCGTCGGGCCGTCCTCTCCCAGGCCGATGGAGTCGTGCGTGTAGACGAACAGTACGCGCAAGCGCATCAACGCTGCCATGCGCACCGCATTGCGGGCGTAGTCTGAAAAGGTCAGGAAGGTGCCGCCATACGGGATGAAGCCGCCATGCGCGCTCACGCCGTTCAGAATGGCCGACATGCCGAATTCGCGCACGCCGAAATGCACATAGTTGCCGGCCGGCGACTCCGGCGTCAACGGCACCGAGTCCTTGCGCAGCGTGCCGTTCGAGGGCGTAAGATCGGCCGAACCGCCGAGCAATTCGGGCAGCGAGGGGCCGATCGCGTTCAAGGTGGCCTGCGATGACTGGCGAGTCGCGAGAGCTTTGCCCTCGGAGTCCGCCCGCCCCACGTAAGCGCCGATGAGCTCGCCGAAGCCGCTCGGCAGGTCGCCGGCCATGCGGCGCTCGAGTTCAGCCGCCAACGCCGGGAATTCGTTCTCGTATGCTGCGAAGCGGGTCCGCCATTGCGCCTCGGCGCGTGCGCCCTTTTCGCGCCTGTCCCACGCGGCGGCGATGTCGGCTGGTATTTCGAAGGGCGGCGAGGTCCAGCCCAGGTGCGCCCGGGTCGCCGCGATTTCCTCATTCCCCATGGCTTCGCCATGCATGGAGGCGCTCCCCTGCTTGTTCGGGGCACCCCAGCCGATCGTGGTCTTGGCGCAAATCAGCGACGGACGGCCGGTTTCCGCCCGTGCCGCAGCCAGTGCCGCCGCAATGGCCTCGCTATTCTGGCCGTCCACGTGCGGCAGAACATGCCAGCCATAGGCTTCGAAGCGCTGCGCGGTATTGTCGCCGAACCAGCCCGCCACTTTGCCGTCGATGGAGATGCCGTTGTCGTCGTAGATCAAAATCAGCTTGCCGAGCTTCTGGGTTCCGGCAAAGGAAGCAACCTCGTGCGAAACTCCCTCCATCATGCAGCCGTCGCCGAGGAATACGTAGGTATGGTGGTCGATAATCGTGTGGCCCGGGCGATTGAACGTCGCAGCCAGCGTGCGCTCCGCGAGCGCCATGCCCACTGCATTGGCGAAGCCCTGGCCCAACGGCCCGGTCGTGGTTTCGATACCGAGGTGAATTTCACGCTCCGGATGGCCGGCCGTCTTGGAGCCGAACTGGCGGAAATTCTTCAGCTCGTCCATGGGCAGCGGATACCCGGTCAAATGCAATACCGCGTAAAGCAGCATGGACGCATGGCCGTTCGACAGCACGAAGCGGTCGCGGTCCAACCATCCGGGGTTATCCGGATTGAACTTAAGTACGTCCCGCCACAGAACTTCGGCAATGTCCGCCATGCCCATGGGCGCGCCCGGATGGCCCGAATTTGCCTTTTGAACCGCATCCATCGTCAAAGCACGGATGGCGTCGGCAAGTTCACGGCGGCTAGGCATGGAGCGGCTTCTAATAGGAATAAGCCGAGTATTGTCCCCGATGCGACCCCCGCCAGCAACCCGAACGGCGGCCGCGGGGCATACTCAGACATGCTCAGAGGGAACGACGGCCTCGTACGTCTGTCACACTATTCAAGCGCTTTCGCGCTGACTCTACGGGGTCGAAGCGACCCCGACCTTAAAATGGGGCCGGATGAGCACGTCATGACCCAGTTCACCGATGCATTTGGGGTGCTTTGCTAACATTTGAAAATGCAAATTCTTCAGATCACCGACCCCCATCTGTACGGCAGTGCCGGCGGCAGTCTGCGCGGCGTAGAAACCGACTCGAGCCTGCGAACCGTACTCGACCAAGCGTTCGCAGAGGACATCGACTATTCGGCCATCTTGGTGACCGGCGATCTCGTGCAAGACGACCCTTCCGGGTACTTGCGCTTCAAGAGCATTTTTTGCAGTTTGCAAGCCCCGGTGCTGTGCATCCCCGGAAACCACGACGAGCCCGACGCCATGCGTCACAGCCTCGGCCAAGAGCCGTTTCAATACTGCGGCGCGCGCACGATCGGTTCATGGCAGTTCATCATGCTGGATAGCTACGACCCCGGACATGTAGGCGGACGCCTCGGCGCGGCCGAACTCGGCCGGCTCGATGCCGCTTTGGCGAACTGTGCGGCCCACGCGTTGGTGTGTCTGCATCACCATCCGGTCCGCATGGGCAGTCGCTGGTTGGATGGAGTCGGGCTCGCCAATGCCGAGGAATTTTGGCGGGTCGTCGATTCGCACGGGCACGTGCGCGGAGTCGCGTGGGGCCACGCGCATCAAGCGTACGACGGCGAGCGCAATCGCGTACGGCTCATGGGGACACCGTCGACGTGCGCACAGTTTCTGCCGAAGAGCGATCGCTATGCCCTCGACGTGCGGCCGCCGGCGTATCGCCGTATGGAGCTGCATGACGATGGCCGTATTCACACCCATGTGCACTGGGTGAGCCGCACGAGCGTACGCCCCGCCGCGGTGGGCTGAACGCATGAGGGTACGTCGACCCGCGGTATCCGTACGCTGGCTGGCGTTGATTCTCGCATGGGCGTCCGTGACGCCCGCCCACGCCGATACGGCCCTGCACTCGCTCTGGGAACTGCACGGCAAGCACAATACCGTGTACCTGCTCGGCTCCATCCATGTGTTGCGCCCGGCGGACTATCCGCTGGCACCGGCGGTGCTGCTAGCCTACGCGAACGCCAAATCGCTGATTATGGAAATCAATCTGGCGGAAATCGATTCCGAACAGGTGCAGTCCGAAATGATTACCAGCGCCATGTTGGCGGGCGGCAAGTCGCTGCCCGATATCCTCGGGCCGCAGCGCTATTCGCACGCCACCAGCCTGGCGCACGAGGTGGGTATCGAACTGGCAACCTTCGACCAATTCGCGCCATGGTTCGCGGCCGAGGCCATCTCGCAGTTGCAGTTGATGGAACTCGGCTTCCAACCGCAGTCCGGCGTCGAAATGTACTTCCTCGAACGTGCGCGCAGCGACGGCAAGAGCATCGCCGGCTTGGAAACGGTGCACGATCAGATCGCGCTTTTCCAAGGCCTATCCCTGGAACTCCAGGCCGACTACCTGGTGTCGAGCCTCGAGCAAGCCCACGAACTTCCGAAGCAAGTGGACGACATGGTGCACGCGTGGCAGCGCGGTGACACGGCGTGGTTCGAAAGCCAGCTCGTGTCCGAACTCGGGCGGGATCCGGTCCTCTACCAATCGGTGCTGGCGGCACGCAATCGCAAATGGATCCCGAAGATCGAGGCGTTGCTGAACGAGGACAGGAACTATCTGGTGATCGTCGGTACCGGCCACCTCGTCGGCCATGACAGCGTCATCGATCTTCTGAAAAAAGACGGGGTCGGCGCGACTCAACGATAGCCGGCTCGACGCTATTGAGCCCCGGGCGGGGCATCGACTCCACCCTCGTGAGCTCCACCCTCGTGAACTCCACCCTCGTGCGGACCGCCCCAGCGGGCGTGGTGCGGGTGAGCCATCCACTGGGCTTCCAGCGTAGCGAGCTGCGACTTCTGCGCCGGCGTCAGCACCGCATACATCTGCGTTCGCAGCTCCGCGCCCTGGGTCGTACGCTGCGACGCAAGCGCCGCATTCTCCTGGGCCACTTCGGCGACGACGCTGCCGTAATTCGGATCATCGGGCCTGGTCTGCATCAACTTCAGATGATTGGCCTGCATTTGGTCGTGGAAGCTCTTCATTTGCGGCCTCGCAGCGGCCATGAGGGATTTGATCGAGGCCTGCTGCTCGGGCGTCAACCCGAGTTTGCCGAATATATGCTCCGGCCCGAATTCATGCGGATCACCGCCGTGCGGCCCCCTGTCGTGAGTGCGAAACGACGGCGTTCCTGCGACCGCGTCATCCGCGGCGCTCGCCACAGCGTTCGCCACCGATAGGTTCGTGGCAACGGTGAGCAGCGCACCGCCCGCGAGCAGTGCTCCAACCAATACCTTGCGAATGAATTTCATGTTCGTCGCTCCAATGCGTTTCAAGCCTAATTGCATCCTAAGCCCACAACGTACGACCAGGTGTCAGAGGGGACGAAAGAACATGCAAAGTTGTGTGAACCCGCACCGCCTGGTTATGTGAAGAAACGTCAATCCAGTGCTGGCGCACCCTTTCGACGGGGGCGGAAGACACCCCGGATCGCGCGCGCCCCGTGCGTTAAGAGGGCGCGTCAGCACTGAACAGACGGTTCTGCACGAGTTCATGAGTTGTGCCAAAGTAGGCGAACCGTGACGGCCCACCACGCACAATCGACAGAGGCTCCCGCCGCCCGCGAGGGGCGGGTACTGCTCGTGGATGACGACCGTGAACTTTGCCAAATGCTCGCCGAGTACCTCGAGGCCGAGCATTTCGAGGTGAAAAGCGTGCACGACGGCGGCGATGCGCTGGCCGAACTCAAGGTCAACCATTTCGAGATCCTGATCCTGGACGTGATGCTGCCGAGTGTCGGCGGCTTCGACGTATTGCGTAAACTGGGAGCTTCCTACGAGACGCCGATCTTGATGCTCACCGCACGCGGCGACGATGTGGACCGCATCGTCGGCTTGGAACTGGGCGCCGACGACTATCTCAGCAAACCGTTCAATCCGCGGGAATTGGTAGCGCGCATGCGCGCAATTCTGCGCCGCGCGAGCAGCCGAGCCGCGCGTGGCCTGGCCGACGAACTCGCCGTCGGGCCGATCGTGCTCAACGCCGGAAAACATCAGGTGCGCGTCGCCGAGGTCCAGGTAGCGCTCACCGGCGCGGAATTTCGCGTGTTGGAATTGCTGATGCGCTCCGCCGGGCAGGTGATCTCGCGCGACGCGATGACCGAACAGGCGCTCGGCCGCAGGCTGGTGCCCTACGATCGCAGCATCGATACTCACATCAGTAATTTGCGCCGTAAACTCAACCTCGAGATGGGCAAGGACCCCGAGATCAAAAACGTGCGCGGCTCGGGCTACATGCTCACCTTGGCGAGCACCGCATAACCCATGCACGGGCTGCACGATGCACAGTCTGTTCGTCCGCATTTTCCTCTTGTTCTGGATCGCCATGGCGCTCATCGTCGGCGGCAGCATCGCGATCACGTACACGGTGGCCGCACGAGAGTACGAATCGCCTGATCTTCAGCGGCGCCCGAACGTCGCAATTCAAGCGTCGGAGATCCTTGCGAAGGGCGGCTTGTCCGGGCTCAGGGAATGGCTCGATGCCAAAAAGAATTCCATGCGCGATCGTGATTTCTACATCATCGGCCCGGACGGCAAGGACATTCTGGGTCGCCGGCTTTCCGAAAGTGCGGCTCGGCGCGTGGCCATCTTCAACCATTTTTCGATGGACAGCGGCGAGCCGCGGTCCGGCAGCCCGCCGCCGGGGAATTTTCGAGCGCCGCATTTCGCGCCGCAAATCGTCGCCGCCGACGGTTCGACGTACGCGGTGTGGGTGGTGGCGCGGCGCCCCAGCATTTTCGGCGCGCTGAGTCTGCCCGGAATCTCGTTGACCATTTTGTGCATCGCTCTGGTGGTGAGCGCCTTTGCCAGTTGGTGGCTCGCCGAACATCTGAGCGCCCCCATACGCCGCATCCAAGAAGGGGCGCGGGCGCTCGCGACGGAAAAGCTGGACCTGCGCGTGGGCGGCGCACGCGCAGGCCTCATGCGCGTGAGTGCCGGGCTCGAGGATCGCAAGGATGAGCTCGCCGTGTTGGCGCGAGACTTCGACGCCATGGCGGACCAGCTGCGGGCCAAACGCGCCGCCATCACTCAATTGCTGCGCGACGTCTCCCATGAGTTGCGCTCGCCGCTCGCGCGCATGCGCGTCGCCGTCGGTCTGGCGCGGCAGCGCGGCGGGGATCTGGGGCGGCAGTTGGACCGATTGGAGCGCGAGATCGAGCGGCTCGACGGCCTCATCAGTCAGGTACTGAAGCTGGCCCGCTTGCACGGAACCGATGCACCGTTCGAGCGAGAGGAATTCGATCTCGACGAGCTGCTCGAGGAAATGGTGCGCGACGCAAACTTCGAAGGTGCGGTCAAGGGCTGCCAAGTCCTTCTATCCGGCGCCGCCCGCACCGCGCTGCGCGGCAACCGCGAGTTATTGAGAAGCGCCATCGAGAACGTGCTGCGCAATGCGGTGCGCTACAGCCCCGAGAATGCGCCGGTGGAAGTATCCATCAAATCACCGGGCATCGACCGGCCGGGCCCCAGCGGGCCGGGCATCGACGAGCTGGGCACCGACGGGCTGGGCGGCGATGTGCCGAGCGCCGGTATGCCGGCCGGCGCCGCCCCTACCGGCGCC
>JALYHU010000213.1 GCA_030776345.1 Pseudomonadota bacterium
ATCATTCTTCGCCCACAGCAAGTGATTGCTGAATTTTGAGTGGCATGTACGTGAGCAGCAGCTGACCGGATTTGATTTCATCGACGCTGTAGGTGTTGTCCAGTGTGTCGCCCACTTTGACGTCGTATACGCGATCGCCCGCGGTGAGGAAATAAGTAGACCCCCCGCCCTCCGCTTTGTAGCTGCCCATGAAGGTGAACGGCAGCGGCGGCGCAGTGGGCGCGGCAGGCGCCTGGTACACCACGGGAACGGGCGGCGGCGCCGGCGGCGTTACATACCAAGACTGTGCGGAGAACAGCGATGCGGCCGCGGTGTCCTGGACGATGCGATCGGACATGCGCAATGACGCGTTGACAATCGGCGATTTGCGCCCCGCAGCGGCGGGCTTGATGACGTGCGGCGTTGACGATGTTGCGCGCGTCTCTGCGCCGGGCGTCGCTGCGCCGCCGCCGCGCGTGGGCTCGATGGTCTGCGATGCATCCGGCACCAGTAGCACATATCCGGCGCACGCCACCGCGATGCCGATGAGAAGCTTGGCGCGCAGCGTGGGTTTGCCGAACACTAGGCACCTCGCAGATAGATGACGAAGCCCACGTCGGCGCTCACCAGCGTGTCGCCCACGCTCTTGCGCTCGACGTGCAGCTTGTCCAGCCCGAGCGCGGGGAGGGCGGAGAGAGATTTATTGATGAAGCTGCGGATGTGGCCGTAGTCGGCCTTCACCGGAAACTCGAACGTGTAGCGTGCCAGCCGGTTGGGTGTGGCCGGGCTGAAAGTGTATCGCCCCTGCTCCAAGACGATGCCGGCATCGGTTGCCTGGGCGAGCACCACCCCGAGCAGCGCCGGAACCTGTTCGCGGGTGGGTAAGGCCGCGGCGAATTGCTGCGGGCTCTGATCCGGATGGGCGGACGGCAGGGCGTGACCTGCCTTCGTCAATTCGTCGCGCAGCGCCAATACCGACTGATGGGCCGGCAGGAGCAGGGCGATCGCGGCGATGCCCGTGGCCACGAGCACGGCGACGCCCGCGAGGCCCGCCGGGCCGACCCGCATGAGCTGATATCGGACTTGCGGCACGGCACGCACCAGCATGCGTTCGGCACGTTTCTGCAAGGCCATTCCTGAGGCGGCCGGGCCGGTCGCCGGCAGCTTCTGCTGCATGACGGGAGTGGCGCGTTGCGGCAAATTCACGGCACGTCTCGCCAGGCACCGGTCAATTCGAAACGCACGGGATGCTGCGCATCGTCGGCACGGATTTCGTGTCGGTCGAGCATCGGGTACTCGAGCGAATGGCTGGATTGCAAACGCTGCACATACGCCAGCGCCAAGCTCAGAGTTCGGGCCTCGGCAGTCACGCGCACATTGTGTTTCGCATGGTCGGGGTCGACACCCAGGACGGCGACTTGTCCCGAGGTCTCTTTGCTCGCCTGCTCGAGTTCGGCGAGCAGCAGCGTCCACGGCGTGGCAAGGTCCAGTGCCGCCTGCTGTGCACTCAAGCCGACGCGCGCATCGGCTAGCGATTCCGCCTTGCTCACGGCCGGGTGCTGAGTGCGCGTCAGAGCGGCGAGCCGCAGCTCGAGACCTGCCCGGTGTTGGGCTGCGTCGCGGTACCCGACGAACACGGCAACGGCAGCCAGGGCTCCGCACGTCAATAGGATTCCCCCCGCCAGAGACGGGCCGCGGCGTCCGCCCGCGAAATCCAGTTGAATGGGCGGTCTCATGCGGCCCTTCTGCGCAGGTGTTCGAGCCTATGCAGTGTGGTCAGCGGCGGATTCGGCTCGTCGAGCCACTCCAAATCAGGGGACCTCTCGGGGTGCAGTACGCGCAACGCCGCCGGCAAATCGACGTACACACGTCCGTCCGCGGGACTCGCGCCGGCGAGCCTGCCGAAAGTCTGCAGCCGCCTCAGCTCACGCGCCCAATCGAGGCCGATTCGTACCGCATGCACCCGATCGATGCCGTCGACGCACATGCGCAGCGCCGCGAGCGAGCCCTTCTCGACGGTCACGAACCACGCCGTAGCAGCGGCGGGCAGAACGTGCCGCCACGTGTTGTAGGCCGCAATCAGCTGCGGCTGTAGCGATATGAGTCTCTGTCCGTATCGGGAAGTCATTTCGCGCAGCGACTCGAGAAGTGCGGTAGGCATCGCGGTGGCCAAGCGCGACACGCCGGGCGGCGCTTCGGCGAGCGACACGGTCCAGTCGCTCATGGCGTCGCCGAAGATCCCGGCCAGCAGTTCGCGGGCGTGACCCAATCTCTCGGCGGCGGAACTCAACGAGTCGGACCAAGGCACCACGGCATACCGGACCCACTGATCCGCAACCACGACGCGCACGTGCGCGTCGGACCAGGTGCGTGACTCCAGTTGCTGCTCCAGCAGCCCCAGCGCGCCCTCGGGACCGGTCGGTGAGAGGGGTTCGAGCGTGTCCTGTTCCAACATCACGGTCGGCTTCACGCCGCGGCGGATGCGCACCATGCACACCCGGCGCTGCGCGAGATAAATCCCGACTTCATCACGCCATAACGGTGACACGGTTGACCTCCTCCAGCGTGGTCTCGCCGCGCCTCACCAGATCGAGCGCGACGCTGCGGATCAACCGCACGCCGCCCTTCTGGGAGAGCTCTTTGAGCTGGCGCACCGGCGCTCGATTGATGATGGCCTCGCGCAGCTCGTCGTTCAGCACCAGCAGTTCGCCGATGGCTTTGCGGCCGCGATAACCGCTACCGCGGCAATGCTGGCAACCGCGCCCAATCGTGAAGTTGTAGGCGGCGCTCGCCGCCACGGATAACTGCGATTCCTCGAGCAGCTGTCGCGACGGTACGTGGCGCTCGGCGCATTGTTCGCACACCACACGAATCAGGCGCTGCGCCAGAACGCCGGACAACGCGGAGACGA
>JALYHU010000214.1 GCA_030776345.1 Pseudomonadota bacterium
CGAAGCTGGTGTTCAGGTCGGTGAGCAGCAGCCACGCTCGCCGATAACTCATGCGCATCTGTCGAGCCGCTTGAGACAGCGATCCGCTGCCTGCAATGCTTTCGAGCAGTTCGATTTTTCCGATGCCAATGGAACATCGAGGGCCGAAGTCCACTCGGAATCGTACGTTCAGGTCGCTCGGCATAAGTTCACTCCGTCAGCGGCCGCACCATCATGCCATAGGATGGCTTGGTTGCCGTGCGGCGGCGCCGCTTTCCCCGTTTGTGGCGTAAAAAATACAATATTTAATTTACTGTTGTAATATAACTGTAACAATACGTCGATTAAATCCCACAACCTGAAATCTGGGGAGTAAAGCAGTGGAATACGCATTTGTGACTGATGGACCGAAGTCAACCGCCGGCGGCCGGCGATTGGGTTGGTGTGGAGTGGTCTTGGCGGTCGCGGCGTCCGTCTCCGGAATTGCCCGCGCACAAACCACGGCGGCCCCCGCCCCGGCGGCAACGGCCGATGACAGCCTGACGTGGCACGGCCTCACCCTGTACGGGACCGTCGACGTCGGCCTTCAAAATCAGTCCCATGGTGCGCCCATCAGCGATTACTTCGTCGGCGGCAGTGCGGAAATCGTTCAAAAGAACAGCAATCATTCGGTGACCGGCATTACACCCAGCAACTTGAGCCAGTCGCGCGTCGGCCTGCAAGGCCTCGAGCCCATCGTCGGGGATTGGTCGGGCGTGTTCAAGCTCGAAACCTTCTTCAACCCGCAATCCGGCCAGATCAGCGATGCCTTGAAGTCGCTGGCGCAGAACAACGGCCGCTCCTTGGCGACTCAGAACACCAACGTGGATTCGAGCGCCTCGGGCCAGACGTTCATACAGTCCTTTGCCGGGGTCAGCTCGAAGGCTTTCGGAACGTTCACGTTGGGCCGTCAAAATTCACTGCTTGCCGACGGTGTTGCCAAGTACGATCCTAATTTCGCATCCCAGGCATTCTCGTTGATCGGCATATCGGGAGTCACCGCCGGCGGCGGCGACACGCAGAATCGCCGTCTCGATTCCTCGCTCAAGTACGTGGGATCGTTCAGCGTGGCGCCGGGCGCCAACGCCCGCCTTTCCGCGCAGTACAAATTCAACCAATCCACCGGCAGCGCCAATACGGCCTACGAGGTGGCGGTCGGCGGGGATTTCGCGGGCGCGTCCATCGATGCGTACTACGCGAAGATCAAGGATGCGGTTGCCGCAGCTGCGCTCAGCGCCGCCCAGGTGGCCGGTTTGGGGGCGTTGTGCCCGAACCCGCTTCCCGCCGGCGGCAATTGCATCGCCGCGAGCGCGAGCAACGCCCTGGCCGCAACCATCTCGGACAACACCACCTTTGCCCTCTACGGCCTTTACAACCTGGGTGTGTTGAAGTTCTATGCGGGCTACGAGAACATCAAATACGAAAACCCGAAGACCCCGCTCGCCGCCGGCTTCGATCTTGCCGCGTATAGGATCGCCTATGTAAACGACAACGCCTACGCGCACGAGAGGATATTGCAGGTGTACTGGGCCGGCGTGAGATACACGGTCATTCCGCAACTGGATCTGGTCGGTGCCTACTATGGGTACCACCAGAGCAACTACGCGTCGAGCGCTGCGGCGGCCGGCTGTAAGAGCACCCTGTCCGGAACCTGCCGCGGCTCGGAGGAGGTCATCTCCTTCGATGCCGTCTATCGCTTGAGCAAGCGTTTCGACAGCTATGCCGGCGTGATGTACTCCGGCGTACATGACGGGCTCGCCAGCGGGTATCCCTTCCACACCACCGACATCAACACCACGATGGGTGTGCGCTTCAGATTCTAAAAGCCCGGCGACATCGGCGCCTACCCACTCGGGGTAGGCGTCGGTCCGGCGGCGAAATCAGCGAGACAAATGCACGCTGACACCGGTAGGATCCCACCTCTAATCCGGCAGGAGGCCCTCCCGATGAACGATACGGAAAAGAAGCGCAGGGGTTGGAGCTGGTGGTACCTGCTCTTCGTGATCCAATTCGCCGTAGTCCTGTGGCCTCCTCTGTACAACAAAGCGGAACCCACCCTGATGGGCATCCCGTTCTTCTATTGGTTCCAACTCCTATGGGTCATCGTCAGCGCCGTTTTTACGGCGGTGGTTTACTTCGCCACCGGCGAATGACTCGGCCTTTGGCCGGGTAACGGCGTAAGACCCGAGCCGCGACGCAAGCCTTCAACAACGACCGAACACGGGGGATAGTGTGCAGGAAGTGAACTGGGTTGCCCTGAGCATTTTCGTTGCCTTATTCGGCTTCATCACCTGGCTGGGGTTCGCCGCCGCCCGCTGGCGCAAGGGCGACCTGGATCAACTGCACGAATGGGGCTTGGGCGGGAGGCGATTCGGCACCGTCATCACCTGGTTTCTGGTCGGCGGCGACATCTATACCGCCTACACGTTCATCGCGGTTCCCGCCCTTGCCTTCGGCGCCGGCGCGATCGCGTTCTTTGCGGTGCCTTACACCATCATCGTTTATCCGCTGCTCTTCCTCGTTTTTCGGCGCCTCTGGCATGTCTGCCACAAGCACGGGTACATCACCGCCGGTGATTTCGTGCGTGGCCGGTTCGGCAACCGCTGGCTGGCGCTGGCGGTGACCATCACCGGAATCGTGGCGACCATGCCGTATATCGCCTTGCAGCTGGTGGGCATCCAAGTGGTGATCGGCGCACTCGGCATTTCAGGGGGCGGATGGTCTGCCGATTTGCCGCTGCTCCTTGCCTTCGTGGTGCTGGCGGCCTTTACGTATTCGAGCGGGCTGCGCGCGCCGGCCTCGATCGCGGTGGTCAAGGACATCCTGATCTATGTAACGGCGCTGGCCGCCATCATCGTGATTCCGATCGAACTCGGCGGCTTCGCCAAGATCTTCGCGGCGGTTCCCGCGCAGAAGCTGTTGCTGCCGGTGCCTGGGCCTCATACCACGGGCTCGTACAGCGGCTACGCGACGCTGGCGTTGGGGTCGGCGCTGGCGCTGTTCCTCTATCCTCATTCGCTCACCGGCATTCTCAGCGCCAGCAGCGGACGGGCCATTCGACGCAATGCTGCAATGCTGCCCGGTTACTCGTTCATGCTCGGCCTGCTTGCGCTGTTCGGATTCTTCGTCATCGCGGCCGGACTGGACAAGCTTCCCGAGTACGCCGCCGGGTTCAAGCAATTCGGCAACAACTTTGCGGTACCGGCGCTGTTGCTGCACAGTTTTCCGTCATGGTTCGTGGGCATCGCCTTCGCCGCGATCGGCATCGGCGCGCTCGTGCCCGCAGCGATCATGTCGATCGCTGCGGCAAACCTGTACACGCGCAATATTCATCGTGAGTTCATCAACAAGAACCCGACCGACCGGCAGGAAGCGCGCATGGCGAAGATGGTGTCCCTCATCGTCAAATTCGGCGCGCTCGTGTTCATTCTCTTCGTGCCGACCAAATATGCCATTCAGCTGCAGCTCTTGGGCGGCATTTGGATCATTCAAACGCTGCCATCGGTGATGCTTGGCACCTATACGCGCTGGTTCAATTCCTGGGCGCTGCTGGCCGGATGGGCGGTAGGGACTGTTGCCGGCACGACGATGGCCATCGCGACGAATCTGACGCCGACCTTTCCGCTGGTGATCGGCGGATCCACGTTCCCCGGCTACACCGCCGTGTACACGGTGATCCTCAATCTGGCCGTGGCGGCCCTGTTGACGCCGGTGTTCAACGCAATGGGAACGCGGGCGGCTCCCATCGATGAGACCGTGGCGGCCGACTACCGCGCCTGACCCGCGCAGGCCTAGGCGCACGCCCGACATCCACGCCCGACGCGCGGCTCACCGCGCCGAGCAACCGTGCCTTCGGCATCGGCGCGAGTCCGCGGCAAGTTCGCATTCATAGTGTTATATTCCGTCGGATATAACGAAATTCGCATAACGCGAATCCGAGGGAAACACTGTGTACTACGTAAAGACAAATGCCGGGGCCGCGACATCGGCCGCCCGAGGTCGCCTGGGGCGGGGCGGGCTCCTGCTATTGCTTTCCGCGACCGTATCGGCAGCCGCCCTGGCCGAGAACAGCGCCGCGCCCGCGGCCGACGATAACCTGACTTGGCATGGCATCACCTTGTACGGGATCGTCGATATCGGGTTGCAGTACGAGAACCACGGCGCGCCGTTCAGCGACTTCCATCCGGCCGGCAGCGCCAACATCGTGCAGAAGAACAGCCGTCAGTCGGTGCTCGGTGCGACGCCGAGCAACATGAGCCAATCGCGAATCGGTCTCCAGGGCGTGGAATCCGTGGGTGGCGATTGGAGCGCCGTATTCAAACTCGAAACGTTTTTCAATCCGCAGTCCGGACAAATCAGCGACGCCAGTAAATCCATGACGCAGAACAATGGCAAAACTCCGGCCACTCAGACCACCAACTTGAATTCCAGCGTGGCGGGTCAAGCGTTCCAAACCGCCTACGTGGGAATGAGTTCGAAGACTTTCGGCACGGTGACCTTCGGCCGCCAGCTGACCTTGGTGGCCGACGGGGTCAACAAATACGACCCGAATTACGGCTCGCAAGCGTTTTCATTGGTTGGAATGTCGGGTCCCTATGCCGGCGCCGGCGATACCGAAGACAAGCGCCTCGATTCATCGCTGAAGTACGTCGCCAGCTACCATCAAATCGGTCATTTCGGCGCGCTGTACAAGTTCAACGGGGCCACCGGCGGCGCCAACTCCGCCTTCCAGGTCGACATCGGCGGCGAGTATGCCGGACTCTCGGTGGATGCATATTTTTCCAAGGTCAAATCCGCGGTGTCGTCCGCCCCCCTTACCGCGGCTCAGGTGGCCCTCTTGCCCGGACTCGGGTTCTCTGCGGACAAATCCTTGGCCGGGACCATCTCGGACAACACCACCTGGAGCCTCATGAGCTCTTACAATCTGGGCGCGGCGACGCTATTCGCGTCCTATGAGCATATGAAATACGAGAACCCGGCCAACCCGCTGCCCGCAGGCTTCGACGATATCGGCGGGTACAAACTGGCGTTCGTCACCAACAATGCCTACATCGATCCCAAGGTTCTGAGGGTGTACTGGGGCGGCGTGCGCTACACCGTGCTGCCCGGGCTGGATCTCACCGCAGCGGCCTACGGCGTCCATCAGAATGCTTACGGCACCGGCGCCGCTGCCGGTTGTTCCACCAGCGCGCATGCGCAATGCAGCGGCTGGTTGCAGGCCTATTCATTCGACGCGGACTATCGTTTGACCAAGCGCTTCGATGCGTACGCGGGCTTGATGTACAGCAGCGTGCACGACGGCTTCGCGAATGGGTATGCTTTTCAGACGAACAACATGAACCCGACCATCGGGGTACGCTACAAGTATTGAGCGCGGCGGGGGTGCTGCGCGAGTAATCGGGGCCCGTCCTGGGCCCCGGCCGAACCGGCAGGACGGCCAGCCGCGGCTGTCACAAAACGGTAACATTCAAGCCCGAACATGCTCGCGGATTTATCTCGCGCGCCGATCGTATATCGAGGCACGCTCATTCGACGGGAGCCATTATTCTCATGCAGATCAGCAAACGTGTTTTAGTCGCAACAGTCGCGGCAGTCGCAACAGTCGCGGCCGGCGTGACGGCGGCGGCGATGGCGACGGACATATCCGGCGCGGGCGCCACCTTCCCGTACCCCATCTATGCGAAATGGGCGGACGCCTACAAGAAGCTCACCGGCGTCGGCCTGAATTACCAGTCGATCGGGTCGGGCGGCGGCATCAAGCAAATCAAGGCCAAGACCGTGACTTTCGGGGCCTCGGACATGCCGTTGAAGCCGGAGGACTTGAGTGCGTCCGGTTTGGTGCAATTCCCCATGATCATTGGCGGCGTGGTTCCGGTGGTCAACATCAAGGGAATCGCTCCGGGTGAACTGCAATTGGACGGTGCGGCCATCGCCGGCATCTATCTGGGCGACATCGCCAAATGGGATGACCCGGCGATCAAGAAGCTGAATCCGAAACTGGCGCTGCCCAGCACCGCGATCGCGCCCGTGTACCGCTCCGACGGCTCGGGAACGAACTTTTTGTTTTCGGATTATCTGTCCAAGGAAAGTGCGAAATTCAAATCCACCGTCGGCGCGAACTCGTCCGTACAGTGGCCGACCGGCATCGGCGCGAAAGGCAACGAGGGTGTCGCCAATATGACCACCCAAACCGACGGCGCCATCGGCTATGTCGAGTATGCGTATGCCAAGCAAAACAAGATGGCCTATACCCTGCTGACCAACAAGGCGGGCAAGGCGGTTGCGCCGGGCGCTGAGTCGTTCCAGGGTGCCGCCGCGAATGCCGATTGGACCCATGCCGAGGGATATTATTTGATTCTGACCGATCAGGAGGGCGCCAAGAGTTGGCCAATCACGGGCGCAAGCTTTATTCTTGTCTACAAGCGTCCGGGTGATCCGGCGGCGGTTGCCGAAGCCTTGAAGTTCTTTGCTTGGGCATTCAAGGACGGCGGCGCCATGGCTTCCGACCTCGACTACGTGCCGCTGCCGGCGCCGCTGATCGCACAGGTTCAGGCAACTTGGAAGGACATTACGACACCGGACGGCCACCCCGTTTGGAACGGCAAGTAGCTCCGCGGACAGTTTAGGCCGGAGCTTTGAAATACGTCGCGGCCGGCGCATATACCGTGCGCCGGTCGCGATTGCTGATGGTGTGCGGGAGCGTAACTGAATCGTGGCGATCATCGATCCGAGGCACGCCGCAAAGCAGTTGATGTACGAAAGGGTGTTCCGGGCCGGAACCCTGGCGGCCGCCCTCCTGGTGCTGTTCATTCTCGGGGGCGTGGCCGTATCGCTCGTCCGCGGGTCATGGCCAGCCCTTCGCCACTTCGGCTTCGCCTTCGTCTCCGGCGAAATTTGGAATCCGGTGACCGACGAATACGGTGCGTTGGCACCCATTTACGGCACGGTGGTCACCTCGTTGATTGCCATGGCTCTCGCGGTGCCCACCGGATTCGGAATTGCGCTGTTCCTGACGGAGTTATGTCCGCCCATGCTGAAACGGCCCATCGGCGTTGCGGTCGAGTTGTTGGCCGCCGTGCCCAGCATCATTTTCGGCATCTGGGGGCTGTTCGTGCTGGCTCCCGTGTTGCAGCGGCACGTTCAGCCGTGGCTGATCGCGCATGCCCACCCCATCCCGATCGCCGGAAAACTCTTCATGGGTCCGCCCTTCGGTATCGGCATCCTGACGGCCGGGATCGTTCTGGCCATCATGGTTCTGCCGTTCATCGCCGCGACCATGCGCGACGTCTTCGACACCGTGCCTGCCATGCTCAAGGAATCCGGTTATGGCCTCGGGGCCACCACCTGGGAGGTCATATGGAACGTGGTCGTGCCGCATTCACGGGCCGGGATCGTCGGCGGAATCATGCTGGGATTGGGTCGCGCGCTCGGCGAAACGATGGCGGTAACCTTCGTCATCGGCAATGCGCATCGAATCAGTTCGTCTTTGCTGGCTCCCGGAACCACGATTTCTTCGGCCATCGCCAACGAGTTCACCGAGGCGGTCGGCGACCTTTACACCTCATCCCTGATCGCGCTCGGTCTGCTGTTGTTTCTCATCACGTTTACGGTGATCGCAGCCGCCCAAGCGATGTTGCGCCGGCTGGAACGCCGGGTTGCGGCATAAGCCATGAACCGACGCGCACTGCGGAAGGCAAAGAACGGGATTTTCCTGTCGTTGTCGCTCGTCGCGACCTTGACCGGCTTGGCGTGCTTGGCGGCCATACTGTGGACGCTGATTTCACACGGTGTGGCCGGTTTATCGTGGCACTTGTTCACGCAGATGACGCCGCCGCCGGGCAGCGAGGGGGGGCTGCTCAATGCGTTGTACGGCAGCGCGGTGATGACATTGCTCGGTATCTTGATCGGCTCCCCAATCGGAGTTCTGGCCGGAACGTATCTGGCTGAATACGGCCGCACCTCACGATTGAGTACGCTGATCCGTTTCATCAACGATGTGCTGCTGAGCGCCCCCTCGATCATCATCGGGTTGTTCATCTACGAAATCGTCGTGGTCACGATGGGCCATTTTTCGGCCATCGCGGGCGCGCTCGCCCTCGCGGTCCTCGCGATACCGGTCACTCTGCGAACCACCGAGGACATGCTCAATCTCGTGCCGCTGGGCATGAAGGATTCGTCAGCCGCGCTCGGTGCCTATCCGTGGCGGACCATCGTGAGCGTGCTCTATCCTGCCGCCCGCAGTGGTATCGTTACCGGCCTTTTATTGGCGATCGCACGGATCAGCGGCGAGACGGCACCGCTGCTGTTCACGGCCTTGAATAATCAATTTTGGAGCACCCAGTTGAACGCTCCCATGGCCAATTTGCCCGTGGTCATCTTCCAGTTCGCGTTGAGTCCTTACAAGGAATGGCAGAATCTGGCCTGGGCCGGTGCGCTCATCATCACCGCGAGCATTTTGATCTTGAGCATCGCCGCGCGCGTCATTTTGGCAGTGCTACAGGCAGAGCGAGGCTCGGGGCGATGATGTCCTCGACCAAACTGCCGAAGCACTTGAAGACGCGCGGGCCCTTTCCGGTCGTCGCGCCGGAAGTGCCCAACCCCGGACCGCCGAAGATCGAGATTCGTTCGCTGAACTTTTACTACGGCGAACTGCAATCGCTGCACGACATCAACATGACCCTGGCCGACCGCTCCATCACGGCGTTCATCGGGCCTTCCGGCTGCGGCAAGTCCACGTTGTTGCGCGTCCTCAACCGGATGTATGCCCTGTACCCGAAGCAGCGTGCGGAAGGCGAGGTCCTGATCGGCGGCCGGGACATCCTGGGCCCGTCGGTCGATGTCGCGGAATTGCGCTACCGAGTCGGGATGGTGTTTCAAAAACCGACGCCGTTCCCCATGTCGGTCTTCGACAACGTCGCGTTCGGCTTACGGCTGGCAGGGGGAATGCGCAGCGCGGATGTGAAGATTCGGGTCGAGTCCGCATTGCGGGACGCCGCGCTCTGGGACGAGGTGAAGGATAAATTGCTCGCCGACGGCCGCAGTCTTTCCGGCGGTCAGCAGCAGCGCCTGTGCATCGCGCGCGCCATTGCGGTGCAGCCGGAGGTGCTGCTCCTGGACGAGCCGACTGCGGCGCTGGATCCGATCTCCACCTTGCGGGTCGAGGAGACGTTACAGGGCTTGAGGGAGAAATATTGCATCGTGGTGGTCACGCACAATCTGCAGCAGGCCGCGCGCGTGTCCAACGTCACGGGATTCATGTATTTGGGTGAACTGGTCGAGATCGGTCCGTCCGGAGAAATCTTCACCGCCCCGAAGAATCGCAAGACCGACGATTACATCACCGGCCGCTTCGGGTAACCAAATCGTCGTGGACGAATCCCCCCTCAAAAAACGCGCCAAGGCCGCCGGCACACCGACCCTCGGCGCAGCGGTGGCCGGCACGACCGCACCCGGCACCGCTTCCAACAGCGCGGCGACACCGGCCGGCCCCTTGGCCCGCGGCACGGCTCCTGGCCGGGATTTCATCCATGACCCCATCATTACGGCGCGCAATGTCAACGTGCATTACGGTGACAAGCATGCGGTGAGGAATGTCAGCCTCGATATCGGGCGCAATCAAGTGCTGGCATTGATCGGCCCGTCGGGCTGCGGCAAGTCTACTTTCCTGCGCTGCCTCAACCGGATGAACGACACGATTGCGAGCGCGCGGGTCGATGGTCTCATCACGTTGGACGGACAAAATATTTACGATCGGAAACAAGACGTCGCGCAGCTGCGGGCGCGCGTGGGCATCGTATTTCAGAAACCGACGCCGTTTCCGCAGTCGATTTACGCGAACGTCGCCTACGGGCCGCGCATCCATGGTCTGGCCAAGAACCGCGGCGACATGGATGAACTGGTGAACACCAGTCTGCAGCGCGCGGGATTGTGGGAGGAGGTCAAGGATCGATTGTCGCAGCCCGGCACGAGCCTTTCCGGAGGCCAGCAGCAACGCCTTTGCATCGCGCGCACCATCGCCGTCAATCCTGAAGTCATCCTGATGGACGAACCCACTTCGGCCTTGGACCCCATCGCGAGCGCCAAGATCGAGGATTTGATCGATGAACTCAAGGCGAACTACGCGATCGTGATCGTAACGCACAACATGCAGCAGGCCGCCCGCGTGTCGCAGCGAACCGCCTATTTCCATCTCGGCGATCTGGTCGAGATTGGACCCACCGATTTGATTTTCACCAACCCGCAGCAGAAGCTCACCGAAGACTACATTACCGGCCGCTTCGGCTAGCGGTCGCATTGCGGCGAATCTGCCGCGCCGGACAGATGTGGAGCTACATCACCAATGAGCGCGGCGGCCCCGATGGCGCACACCGTCTACGACCTGCTGTGGGGGCGGACGTAATCGCCGGTTTTGACGGCGCCGACTCGTGGACCGCCAACAGCCTCGGCAAGATGCCGATGAGCCTTATGTCAGCTTCATCGAAGGGGGATTTCAGGGCCGGTTGACGCCTTCAGCACCCTCTATCCGAGATGCAAACGCGGGTTCTCGTCAGTCGGCAGGCACGACTCCGGCGATGCAAGTCCAGCTTTAGTCATATCGTCATATCCGACGATGTGAATCCTCGTAGACAGGTTCTATATTCACAGGGTCATTACAAACCTGGATTTTGGGGGTGGAATGGCGGTATTGTAAACGCAATGAAAGGACTCTCCTTAGCTCGCCAACGGAATGTTCGCATGTCGGTTCACACGAGATGCGTCGCAAGCCAAAACCGAAAGCAAAAAACAAATGTGAATAAAGTGTTGCGGGCTGTAAGAACATCCATGACCTTGCCTCGGGTCGCCTCAGCGGTCGCGGCTATGTTGCTCACCCACCTGCCGGGTGCCGCTGATGCCCAAAAGGGAATCGATAGAGATGTATGTGGCCGCGGAAAGCCTCAAGCCGCGATAACCAGTTGCACGTACATTATCAACAGCCAGGAGCCGGACGACGTTCGTGCGATGGCATTGCGAAATCGAGGGTCGGTGTTCCAATCCAATGGTGACCTCGATCGGGCTATCGAGGACTACACCTCGGTACTCAAACTTAGCCCCAGTGAGACGAAGATGAACGCGAAGACCTACCTTGACAGGGGGCTCGCGTACGCTAGTAAGGGCGACGAGAACCGCGCCCTGGCTGACTACGACGAGGCTGTCGCGCTCGACGCGACTCTCAGTTCGGCCTATTTGAACCGCGCCACAATCTATCTGAAACGCGGTGAGGACGATCGCGCCTTGGGCGATCTCGATGAGGTCGTGCGGCTCAGTCCCAACGATGCTACTTCCTACGTTAACCGAGGCGCGATTTATCTTCACCGCAACGACCCCGATCGCGCCATCTCTGACTTTTCCACCGCCATAGGGCTGAGTCCACGTGACGCTACGGCGTGGCGTAATCGCGGTTTTGCTTATCGCACCAAGGGCGACAACGTCAGGGCGGCGGGGGACGCTGAACAGGCGATTCGCCTGGATCCGAATATGGCCGCCGCCCATCAAGATCTTGCACTGATTTTGCAGGCGACCGGAGATACGCGTAATGCAACAGGGGAGTTTGCCAAAGCCATCGCGCTCAATCCGCACGATGCTAAAGCTTTTGTGACCCGAGCCGATGGCTATCTCGCACGCGGTGACCGTGAGCACGCCATCTCGGACTACAGTCAAGCCATTGCCATCGATGCGAAATTGGCGGCCGCCTACATTAACCGAGGCGTCGCGTATCTCGGTAAGTCTGATTGGGACAGAGCGATTGCCGATTTCACGACTGTGATAGATCTCGGCCCCGCCCATCAGGTTGCGGCCTACCTCAATCGGGGCCAAGCGCTTAAGGCCAAGGGTGACACAGACGGCGCCATGGCGGACTTCGAACAGGTAATCAGACTTAAACCTGACGCGAGCGACGCACTGCGCCATCTCGGCTTCTTGAAGCAAGCCAAGGGAGATTCCCGGGCCGCTGCCGCGGACTACGCGCAAGTAATCGCGCTCGCTCCCAAGGACGCTGAAGCCCGACGAGGCCACGGTTACGCGGAACTTTCTCTAGGTAACTACGATGCGGCGATTTCTGACCTGACTCAGGCAATTGCACTCAATCCGCAAGATGCACTAGCCTACCGTTTCCGGAGTCTTGCGTACGCTGGTAAACACGACGCTCAACGCGCCACGAGCGACGAGCAGGCATCGCGTCGTCTGCACTGAATCACCCTACTTTGACGGGCACTTGGCACGGGATCCTCGAGCCGTTGGATTTCTCGGCCGGTCTGGCCACCTTGGTATCGAACCCGGGAGTGGACCCACTGCGGACCGGATATAAGCACCGGTCTGATTTCAGAATTCCCCAGCCAATCAATCACGCTGCGTAGTTACTTTTCCGACCGTCTTGAGCTTGTTATCGGCGGCTTTATCGTGCGACGCTCGCAGGCTATCTGACTCGGCCGTCCCGTCTAAGCCGAATGCCGTCCGACTAGTCTGTATTTCGCAGAAGCTCGTTGATCGACGTTTTGGCGCGCGTCTGTGCGTCCACTCGCTTCACGATGACGGCGCAGCCGAGACTGTACTTGCCGTTGGCCGAAGGCAGGGAGCCCGGCACCACCACCGCGCCGGCCGGCACGCGCCCGTAAAGAACCTCGTCCCGTTCGCGATCGTATATGCGGGTGCTCTGTCCTATGAAGACTCCCATCGAGATGACGGCGCCGGTTTCGACGACCACCCCTTCGACGATTTCGGAGCGGGCGCCGATGAAGCAATTGTCCTCGATGATGGTGGGGGCCGCCTGCAACGGTTCGAGGACGCCGCCGATGCCGACGCCGCCGGACAAATGCACGTTTTTGCCAATCTGCGCGCAGGACCCGACCGTGGCCCAGGTATCCACCATGGTGCCGCAGTCCACGTAAGCTCCGATATTCACGTAGCTCGGCATCAGCACCACGTTGGAGGCGATGAAGGCCCCGCGCCGGATCGTGGCCGGAGGGACAACGCGCACACCCGCCGCCGCGAACTGAGACTCGTCCCAGCCGCTGTATTTGAGCGCCACCTTGTCGTAGAACGACATAGGACCGGCCGACTGCGGCATATTTTTCGCGATCCGGAACGAGAGCAGCACGGCCTTTTTCAGCCACTCATGCACGCACCATGCGTTGCCGCGCTTCTCGGCAACCCGCAACGTCCCGGCATCGAGCAATTCGATCACCGTCTCGACCGCGTTGCCCACGTCCGGCGAGGTGGTCTGCGGCGTGATTTGCGCGCGCTGTTCGTAAGCGGCCTCGATGGTCGCCCTCAAATGGTCGTAAGTCATCAGTGGCGGCGGTCCAGTCCGCGAATCAACGATTCCTGGACCCGCCGGCAGGCCTCGTCCGACAGGATGCGTCCATCCGAATCGGTTATGTAGAAAACGTCTTCGGCCCGCTCGCCCACCGTCATGATCTTCGCGCCGTTGATGGCGACGTGCTCGGCCTTGAATACCTTACCGACTTCCGACAGCAGGCCCGGCCGGTCCGCGGCGATCAATTCCAGAATGGTGCGATCGTTGCGTGCATCGAGGCTGAAATTGACCTGGGTGGGAGTCGAGAACATGCGCACTTGACGCGGCGCGCGTCGGGTCACCGTCAGCGGCGAGTCCTCGGGCTGTTGCAGGTTGCGCCACAGACCGCGGTCGATTTCCTGAATCCGGTCGCCGTCGGCGATGACCGCACCGTTGTCCTCGAGCACCACGTAAGTCTCCAGGCTGAAGCCGTTCGCGCTGGTGATGAGGCGCGCGTCGACGACGTTCAGTCCCATCTGGTCCAAGACCGCCGTGGTGCGCGCGAAACTATGCAGCCGATACGGTGTGTAGGTGAGAACGGCCGTACCGCCGCGGTCCGTGAGCCGCCGAATCGCCACCACCGGGGTGTCATCGTGCGGGTCGCGCTCGGCGAGCACGCTCGTTTGCCAGGCGATCTCCTCGGGGGTGTAGCGCAGGAAATACGCGTCGGTCCACTGCGACCAAACCGCCGCGATCTTCGCGTCGGGTATCGCGGGTATTTGAGCTCGCGCATTCTGCTGGGTCTCGCGAATCAGCTCTTCTTGATCCACCGGCGTCTCGAGTCCGCGGCGCAGGGCGCGCTTGGTGCGCTCGTAGAATTCCTCGAATAGGCGCGCCTTCCACGCATTCCACAGCTTCGGATTGGTCCCGCGCACGTCTGCCACCGTCAACACGTACAAATAATCCAAGTGCGCCTGGTCGCCGACCTGGCGGGCGAATGCATGAATGATGTCCGGATCGCTGATGTCTTTCTTCTGCGACGTGATGGATAGTATGAGGTGATTGCGCACCAGCCACGCCACCAGGCGCGCCTCGTAGCGTCCCAGTCCTTGTTCCAGGCAGAATGCCTCCGCATCGACGGCGCCCAGTTCCGAATGATCGCCGCCGCGCCCCTTGGCGATATCGTGGAACAGGGCTGCGAGATAGGCAAGCTCTTGTCTCGGCAGCGACTGCATGATTTGACTCAAAGCCGGGAACTCATCGTTGAATTTCGGCATCGCCAGGCGGCGCAGGTTGCTCACCACGAACAGCGTGTGCGCATCGACCGTGTAAGCGTGGAACAAGTCGTACTGCATTCTCCCGACGACCCGGCCGAACGAGGGAATGTAGCGGCCGAGCACGCCGTACAGATTCATGCGCCGCAGCTCATGGGTCACGCCCACCGGCGCGCAGAGAATCTCCATGAAAAGCCGGTGGTGACGGGGGTTCTGACGGAACTCCTCGTCGATGAGCCAGACGTGCGTGCCGATCAAGCGTATCGTCTCGGCGCGCACGCCGCGCACCTGGGGGTTTTGTTGCAGGAGCACGAATAGTTCCAGCAAGGCCGACGGAAAGCGCGCGAAGACCTCCGGATGCGTGACTTCCAGCGTGTCGTTGCGGATCTGGAAGCGGGGGTTGATGGGCACGGGCGGTCCGCTCTGCGTGAGGATCGCTTCGCGAAATAGCTGCAGCAGCATTTCGTTGAGCAGGCTCACGTCCATGACGGTGCGATAGTATTTTTGCATCAGCTGCTCGACCGCAAGCGTGAAGCTCGCGTCCTCGTAGCCGAAGAGTTTCGCCAATTTGATCTGGTAATCGAACAGCAGGCGATCTTCGCGGCGTCCCGTCAGCACGTGCAGACCGAAGCGTACCTTCCACAGGAACGATTGGCCGGCCTTCAGTTTGCGCAATTCCTCGCGGGTCAAAAACCCGTGCGCCACCAATTCGTCGAGGGTGTCGGTGCCGAAGTGCCGCTTCGCCACCCAGCCGATGGTCTGTATGTCGCGCAAGCCCCCGGGACTCGATTTGACGTTGGGTTCCAAGTTGTAGGCCGTATCGAAATAGCGGTGGTGCCGCTCGCTCTGTTCCTTGCACTTGGCTTCGAAAAAATCCTGCGACGACCAGAGCCGATCCGGTGCCAACGCACGGCGCATGCCGGCGAACAGCGACTCGGGACCGGCCAGCAGCCGCGCTTCGAACAGCGTCGTCGCGACGCTGATGTCGGCCAGACTTTCGCGTTGGCAGTCGTCGATGGAGCGCACGCTGTGGCCGACTTCGAGCCCGATGTCCCAGAGGAACGTCAGAAATTTTTCGATGTCCGGCTGCCAGTCCGCGGAATCGCTCTTCGGCAGCAGCACCATGATGTCGATGTCGGAGCTCGGGTGCAGTTCGCCCCGTCCATAACCCCCGACCGCCACCAGCGCCAAGTCGTCGGCGAACCGGCCGGCATGGCAGACCCATGCCGCCCGCAAGGCGATATCCACCAGGCGTGCCCGGTCGAGCACCAGATCCTCGATGGCATCATCGGCGACGAAGCGCTCTTTCAGCAGCTCGGTGCCGCGATCCAACACCTGACGAAAAGCGATCGGCGAGTATTCGCCGTCCTCCAGGGCGGCAGGCGCGATCGTGAGGTACTCCCAGTCGGCAGCGGGTTCGAGAAACTTGACCCCCGCGCTCACAGGACCGCCCAGTCGAGAATCAGCGCGGTACGCGCGCGAGTCCGCCCGCTCAAGAGGCCGCCGCGGCGGCGGGAAGAGCCGCTGTAGCGCTCAGTGTCAGAACCTCATAGCCCACGTCGGTCACCAGGATAGTGTGCTCCCATTGCGCCGACAGCGATTGGTCCTTGGTGACCACCGTCCAACCGTCCGGCAGCAGCCTCACATCGCGCCGTCCGGCATTGATCATGGGCTCGATGGTGAACGTCATGCCCGGCTTAAGTTCCAGTCCGGTGCCGGGCTTGCCGTAGTGCAATACCTGCGGATCTTCGTGGTAGATACGGCCTATGCCGTGGCCGCAGTATTCGCGCACCACGGAGAAATTGTTACTCTCCGCGTAACTCTGAATGGCATGGCCGATATCGCCCAGGCGTGCGCCGGGCTTCACCTGGCGGATGCCGCGCCACATCGCCTCGTGACAGGCGGCCGAAAGTCGGCGAGGCAACACCGCCGCCGTGCCCACGAAGTACATCCGGCTCGTATCGCCGTGAAACCCGTCACGAATGACGGTGACATCGATATTGACGATGTCACCGCTCTTCAACTTCTTGTCGCCCGGAATGCCGTGGCAGACCACGTGGTTCACGGAGGTACAGATGGTCTTCGGGAAGCCTCGATAGTTGAGATTGGCCGGGATCGACTGCAATTCATCGACGATGTAGTCATGGCAGCGCTTGTCGAGCTCGTCGGTGGTCACTCCCGGCTGCACAAATGGCTCGATCATGTCGAGAACGCTGGCCGCGAGCCGGCCGGCGGCGCGCATTTTGTCCTGTTCCGCTGGCGATTTGATGGTCACTTGCATGGCAGCCTGGGGCTTTGTTTCCGGTAGACGTTCATGGTATAAAGCGCGGCTCTTTTTAACAACCCCGCACGCGTGTCGTCACAATCGGCCGGGTGCCCGGCGCATGACTTGAATTATAGCCCCAGGGCTCGAGTTCAAGACCTCGACGGGTTGCCGATTGGGATACGCGGAGGCTCAACCCGACCAGGAGATTTACTATGACCAGCGTGTCAATGCGACAGATGCTGGAAGCGGGCGTCCATTTTGGCCACCAAACCCGCTTCTGGAACCCGAAGATGGCCCCGTTCATTTTCGGTGAACGCAACAAGATCCACATCATCAACCTCGAAAAGACCCAGCCTCTGTATGCACAGGCGGCGGCCTTCATCAAGGGCGTTGCCGCGGACGGCGGCAAGATTCTGTTCGTCGGTACCAAGCGCTCCGCGCGGGATGCCGTCCAGAAGGAGGCGGGGCGTTGCAACATGCCTTATGTCAACCAGCGCTGGCTGGGCGGCATGCTCACGAATTTCAAGACCATTCGTCAGTCCATCAAGCGGCTCAACGAACTGGACGACATGGCGCAGAACGGTTCGCTCGACCGTCGCGGCAAGAAAGAGGCGCAAATGCTGCGCCGTGAAATGGACAAACTGCTGCGCAGCCTCGGCGGCATCCGCGATATGACGGCGCTGCCGGACGCGCTGTTCGTCATCGATGTGGGCCACGAGGAGATCGCCATTCACGAGGCGCGCAAGCTCGGGATACCGGTGGTCGCGGTGGTGGATACGAACTGCTCGCCCGACGGCATCGACTATGTGATCCCCGGCAACGACGATGCCATGCGCGCCATTTTGCTGTACGCCGGCGGTGTCGCCGACTCGGTACTGGAAGGCAAGGCTTCGCTGCCGGAAGTGCCCGTGGGCGAGGACGAATTCGTGGAGCTTGACGAAGAGGGTAACCCCAAGAAGCGCACCGCGCCGGCCGGACGACGGCCGCAGCAAGCGCCGGCGCGCGGCCGCAAGCCACCTCCGCGCCGCAAGGTGCCGGTGACCGTGGTCCCGGGTGCGGTGGCCGCGGCCGGTGCCCCCGAGGACGTGGAAGCCGACGAAGTGGACATTCCCGATGTGGCGCCCGCCGAGACGCGCCCGGCGAGCGCGCCGCGCCGCCGACCCGTCGGACGCAGCACCGGAGCTCCGCGCCGCGGTTAGCACCGCAGCGCGGTCGCCCCGCGCATCAAGGTGGGTTACGGCTCCGGTGCAGCTGCCGGGGTCGACTCATCGTCGAACATTGACTATATATCCGAGGAAAACCGCCGCAGACGGCCGTTTTAAACACCATGAACATTACAGCAGAGATGGTCAAGCAGCTCCGCGAGCGCACCGGCGCGGGCATGATGGAGTGCAAGAAAGCCCTGGTCGAGTCTCAGGGCGACTTGGACGGCGCGGCGGAACTCATGCGCAAGAGCGGGCTCGCCAAGGCCGACAAGAAGGCGGCACGAGTCGCGGCAGAAGGCACGGTGGCGGCCGAGCGCAGCGGCCTGAGCGCCGTTCTCGTCGAGGTCAATTGCGAAACGGATTTCGTCGCCCGCAGCGATGAATTTCAAGCGTTCGCGCGCGAACTTGCTCAATCGGCCTTGGCGACGTCGGCGGACACTCTGGAGGGATTGCTCGGGACGGCCCGTGGGGCGGCCACTCTGGAAGAGCAGAGGCGGGCACTGATCGCGAAAATCGGCGAGAACATATCGGTGCGCCGTTTCGTGAAGGTCACCGCGCCCGGTGCGCTCGGCACCTACATTCACGGCAGCCGCATCGGCAGCTTGGTTGCGCTGGAGGGCGGCGATGAGGCATTGGCCCGTGACCTGGCCATGCACGTGGCCGCCGTGAACCCGGCGTACATCGATGCCAGCGAGGTCCCGGCGGCGGTGCTCGACAAGGAACGAGAGATTCTGACCGAACAAACCAAGGGCGAAAAGAAGCCGCCCGACATCATCGCCAAGATGGTCGAGGGCAGATTACGCAAATACCTCGCGGAAATCACGCTGCTGGGACAGCCCTTCGTCAAGGATCCCGAAACCACGGTCGAGAAGCTGGTCAAAAAGGCCGGGGCCAGGGTCGTGCGCTTCGTGCGCTTCGAAGTGGGCGCCGGCATCGAAAAGAAACAGGACGATTTCGTCGGCGAAGTCATGGCGCAGGTCAAGGCGCAGGAGAAAGGCTGAGCGCGCGGTGGGACCGGGTGGCCAAGAGCGCGGGCTCACCGGCGGCGCCCGATCGAAATCGAAGGAGCCGATTAATTTGACTTAGGGACCCCGCGATGGCGGGGTCTTTTATAGTAGGGTACAGACCAATGACCATCATGAACCCGACGGCCAACCCCACGGCGAATGCCATCCAATGACCAATACCACGGCACGCTACCGCAGAATCTTGGTCAAGCTGTCCGGCGAAGCGCTGCTGGGAAGTGAAGACTATGGCATCGATCCGAAGATCCTGAAGCGCATCGCGGGGGAAATCAGGGATCTGACCCAGATGGGTGTGCAGGTCGCGGTGGTCTTGGGGGGCGGCAACATCTTCCGCGGAGCCGGTTTGGCGCGTGCCGGCATGGACCGGGTCACGGCCGATCACATGGGCATGCTCGCCACCGTCATCAATGCGCTGGCGATGCAGGATGCGCTCGAAGCTCAGGGGACCTACGCCAGAGTCATGTCGGCGCTGCGCATCAACGAGGTGTGCGAGGACTATATCCGGCGTCGTGCGGTGCGCCATTTGGAGAAGGGGCGCGTGGTCATTTTCGGCGCCGGTACCGGGAACCCGTTCTTCACCACGGACACGGCCGCATCCTTGCGCGCCATCGAGATCAACGCCGACATCCTGCTGAAGGCGACGAAGGTCAATGGCATCTACGATTCGGACCCGCTGCTCAACCCCGAGGCCAAGCGCTATACCCGGCTGACGTTCGACAAGGTGCTGAACGACCGTCTCAACGTGATGGATGCCACCGCCATCGTCATGTGTCGGGAAAATAACTTGCCGCTGCAGGTATTCAACCTGTTCAATGCCGGCGATCTGTTGCGTATCGTTCAGGGCGAGGACGTCGGCACTGTCGTCTCCGCCGGGCCTTAAGGGGAACCGCCAATGCTCGATGATGTCAAGAAGGACGCCGCACAGCGCATGGCGAAATGCGTGTCGACGTTCCGGGACCAGTTGAAGAAATTGCGCACCGGCCGGGCGCACACCAGCCTGATCGAACACATCAAGGTCGATTACTACGGTTCGGAAATGCCGCTGAATCAGGTGGCGAACATCGCCACCGAAGATGCGCGCACGCTCACCGTCACGCCGTGGGAGAAGTCCATGGTGCCCATCATCGAGAAGGCCATCTACAAGTCCGATCTGGGCCTCACGCCGAACACCGCCGGCACGCTGATTCGCATCGCCATGCCCGCGCTCACGGAGGAGCGGCGTCGCGACATCACCAAGGTGGTGCGTTCCGAAGCGGAGGGCGCGCGCGTGTCGGTGCGCAACGTGCGGCGTGAAGTGATGAACGAGCTGAAGGAGATGCTCAAGGAAAAGCTCATCGCGCAGGACGACGATCGGCGCGCGCAGGACGACGTCCAGAAGCTGACCGACAAGCACGTGGCGGAAATCGACCACGCCATGGCCGAAAAGGAAAAGGAATTGATGCAGGTCTGACCCTTCAGGACCCGCATACATCCCGCATACATCGTGAACAAGATGGCCGCTTCGCCGCAGCATGTCGCAATCATCATGGACGGCAACGGTCGATGGGCCCGGTCGCGCGGCTTGCCGCGGCCCGCCGGCCACCGGGCGAGCGTCAAGGTGGTGCGTAAAACCGTCGAGGAGTGCGTTCGACGCCATGTGGATTATCTGACGCTGTTCGCTTTCAGCAGCGAGAACTGGCGCAGACCCCCCGATGAAGTCGGCATGCTCATGAAACTGTTCGTGGACGCGCTGGAACGGGAGGTGGCCGATCTGCACCGTAACGGCGTGCGGGTGCGCTTCCTTGGGGACCGGAATTTGCTGGGGTCGGCGCTCTCGCAACGCATGGCGGATGCCGAGACGCTGACGGCAGCGAACTCCGGCTTGGGGTTGATGGTGGCCTTGGCCTACGGCGGCCGGTGGGATGTGACTCAAGCTTGCCGTTCGCTTGCCGCCGACGTGGCTGCGGGCACGCTGCTGCCGGCCGAAATCGACGAAACGCAGGTGGCGGCGCGGCTGGCGCTCGCGGGCATACCCGATCCCGATCTGCTGATCCGCACCGGAGGCGAGCAGCGCATCAGTAATTTCCTGTTGTGGAATCTCGCCTATACGGAGATGTATTTCAGCGATGTCCTGTGGCCCGAATTTGGGCCGGCGCATCTCGATGCCGCATTCGAATTCTTCGCGCAGCGCGAGCGCCGCTTCGGCAAGACATCGGCGCAACTTTCCGCCAAAGCCAATGCTTAAGGTCCGTGTTCTGACCGCCTCGATACTCGCGGTGGCCCTGCTGCTCTGCCTGTTTGCGTTACCGGCCCGGTTGGGCGTGCTGGTGTTCGCCGCCGTGTTCATGGGGGCGGCCTGGGAGTGGGCGGGTTTCGGCGGATTGCGCGGGCGCGCCGCGCGAACCGGCTATACGGCAGCCATCGCGGTGCTGTTGGCGCTGAGCTGGCGGTGGTGCACGAGTGCTTCGCATCTCCTGACATTGCTGGTGCTGGCGAGCGCGTGGTGGGCGATCGCCTTTTTGTATCTCATCGTGGCACCGGTCCGACCGCGGCCGGCGCTGGCGCTGCTTTGCGGTATCCCCGTGCTGGTACCGGCATTTGCGGCACTGGCGCGGCTCCAGGTTGCGCCGGCCGGGTTCGCGCGCGGCCCGGAAATGGTGCTGTGGATGCTGTTGTTGGTGTTTGCCGCCGATATCGGCGCGTTTTTCGCCGGGCGCCGTTGGGGGCGACACAAGCTGGCACCGCGGGTGAGCCCCGGGAAGACGTGGGAAGGCGCGATGGGCGGTCTGGGGGGGGTGGCTCTGACGGCCCTGATCGGCGCCCTGCATTTCGGTTTGCCGGTCGCGGCCGGCGTGGCATTCGGCTGCGCTGTGGGAATCTATTCCGTCATCGGCGATCTTACGGAGAGCATGTTCAAACGCGGCGCCGGATTGAAAGACAGCGGCAGTCTCTTGCCGGGGCATGGCGGCATTCTGGATCGCATCGATAGCGTGACGGCCGCCGCGCCCCTGTATGCATTGGGATTGGTAGGCGCCGGGGTGCTCAAATGAGCGGACCGCGCGGGATTGCCATCTTGGGATCCACGGGCAGCATCGGGAGCAGTACGCTCGCCGTAGTCGGACTGCACCCCGAGCGCTTTCGCGTCGCCATGCTCGGTGCTCACAGCAGCTGGCAGCGGGTGGTGGAACAGGCCCAGCGCTACCAACCCGACGTGGTCGTGCTGGTCGACCCCGACGCTGCCCTGCAGGCGCGGGCCGCGCTGGCGAGCTGCGGATCGAAGACGCGCGTGGAAAGCGGAGCGGAGGCGCTCAACTTGGCGGTGGCCGGTGACAATGTGCACGTGGTCATGGCGGCCATCGTGGGCGCCGCCGGTCTGCTCCCCACCCTCGCCGCGGTGCGCGCCGCCAAGCGGGTGCTGTTGGCCAATAAAGAAGCCTTGGTGATGGCCGGCCGGATTTTGATGGACGAGGTGCATCGCGCGGGGACCGAGATCATCCCCATCGACAGCGAGCATAACGCGATCTTTCAATGCATGCCCGCAGGCTACCTCCCCGGAAGTCCGGCGAGGGGCGTAACGCGGGTGATCTTGACCGCTTCGGGCGGGCCGTTTCGCATCACGGAGCTCGCCCGCCTGGCCCACGTCACCCCGGACGAGGCCTGCAATCATCCGAAGTGGAAAATGGGCCGCAAGATTTCCGTCGACTCCGCCACGCTCATGAACAAGGGGCTCGAGGTCATCGAAGCAACGCTGCTGTTCGGGTTGCCCGAGTCGCAGGTCGATGTCGTCGTGCATCCGCAGAGCCTGGTGCATTCGCTGGTCGAGTATGTCGATGGTTCGTTGCTGGCACAGCTCGGCGCCCCGGACATGCGCACCCCCATCGCCCAGGCGCTGGCGTGGCCGGAACGTGTCGCATCCGGTGTACAATCCCTCGACATGAGACAGATCGGACGCTTGGAATTCGAACCGCCCGATGAGATTCGCTTTCCCAGTCTCGGGCTTGCAAGGGCGGCGGCACGCGCCGGAGGCACTGCGCCGGCGGTGCTGAACGCGGCCAATGAGGTTGCCGTCCAGGCCTTTCTCGACGGCCGCTTGAACTTTACGGCCATCACGACGGTCATTGACAAAGTGTTGCAGCGCCTCGACTCCTCGCCCGTCGAGGCTCTGGGAGATGTGCTGGAAGCTGACGCGGCCGCGCGCCGCGCAGCGGTTGCCGCCATTGATGGCGCTGGAGCCTACGCATGAAAATATTGATTTTCATCGCCGCCTTTCTGGTGGCCATCGCCATACTCGTCGCGGTCCACGAATTTGGCCACTATTGGGTGGCCAAGAAGCTGGGCTTCAAGGTTCTGCGCTTCAGCATTGGCTTTGGCAAACCGCTGTGGATGCGGGTCGGTAAAGACGCCGACCGCACCGAGTACTGCATCGCTGCGATTCCCCTGGGGGGCTACGTGAAGATGCTCGATGAGCGCGAAGGCGAGGTCGCGCCCGAAGAACTGCATCGGTCCTTCACGCGCAGGCCCGTCTGGCACCGCATTGCGGTGCTGCTCGCGGGCCCTGCCATGAACTTCGTTTTCGCCACGGTCCTGTATGCGATTTTGGCCATGGTCGGATCGCAAATCGTCAAGCCCGTCGTTGGGCAGGTGCGGCTCGACAGCCCCGCGGCCGTGGCGGGCTTGCAGCGCGGCGATGAAATCGTGCGCGTCGGCGAGCGCGCGGTCGGCGATATCGAAGACCTGCAGATTGCGTTGATTCGCGAGTTTTCGAGCGACGGGGTGGTGCCGCTCCATATACGGCGCAACGGCGCCGAAAAAATCGTGACTTTGCGGGTGACCGAGGATCGGCTCGGGATGACCGAGCCGGGCAGGCTGCTGCCGGGGCTGGGCTTCGAACCGGCGACCTGGAGCGCCGCGACTTTGATTCAGGACGTCCCGTCGGACAGCCCCGGCGCACGCGGCGGATTGCGTGCGGGCGACCAATTGCTGTCGGTCGATGGTCAGCCGGTGGTCAACATGATGGACTTTCAGTCCCTGGTGAGCAGCGCGCCCGGCCGTGAGATTGCAATCGAAGTGCAGCGTGGTGGCGCGCGCTTGCGCGTTCTTGCGACCGCAGCGCGCGTCATGGATCAGGGGCGGCCCGTGGGCCGGCTCGGCATCATGCTGCGCGAGGGGACTCGGGTTTGGCCCCCGGGACTGGTCGGGGTGCGGCGCTCCGGACCCGTCGATGCGGTGGTGGCCGGCGTCGCCAAGACCTGGGACATGTCCTTGCTCACGGTGCAGATGCTGTGGCGGATCGTCACCGGTCAGGTGTCCGCGAAAAACATCAGCGGGCCGATCAGCATCGCCGAGTTCGCAGGGATCAGCGCATACCTCGGCGTCACGGCATTTCTGGGGTTCCTGGCCATCATCAGCGTGAGCTTGGGAGTGCTGAATCTGGCGCCCGTCCCGTTGCTGGACGGCGGGCAGATCGTCTATCAATTGGTGGAAGCAGTGAAGGGCAGCCCGCTGTCGGAGCGGGCGCAGAATTTCGGTCAGCAGGTCGGAATAGCCTTGCTGGTCGTGTTGATGAGCCTCGCGTTCTATAACGACATTTCGAGGCATTTGAACTAGCGAGCATCACCGGTCAATTATTCCTTCGTTTATGCTACTCTGAAGAGATCGACCGGCATCGCGGTGCAGTGGCTTGCGCCGTTGGGCCTGTTTGCTTTTCGTAAGGGATTCCGTTGAATCCATATCCCGGTGACACGGTGAGATTCAACGACGAAACAGAGCGTTTTCAGTTTTCCATCGGTCAAGCGTTTTGACCCCTATTTATTCGAGGTCCTGAAAAATCAACATGTCGACTTTCAATCGCAGCATTCCGTTCTTGGCCTTATGCCTGTGCGGCCTTTTGGCGGCGCATCCGGCAAGCGCGGAAGTCAAAATGGGCGTCGTGAACTTTCAGAAGCTACTGGAGGAAGCGCCGCAGACCAAGACTGCGATGGCCGCTCTCGAGAACGAATTCGCGCCGCGGCGGCGTGAACTGTTGACCATGCAGAATGACCTCAAGGCAAGGGACGAGAAGCTCCAGAAGGAGGGCGCCGTCATGGCCGAAGCCGACCGTGCCAAGGCGGAAAAGACTCTGCGCGACCAGCAGCGCGAGTTCTCGCGCAAGGCCGGAGAATTCCAGGACGACGCCTCGACCCGCCGCAATGAGGAAATCGGCAAGGTACAGCGCTACCTGGTGCAGGAGATCCAAACTTACGCCAATGCGCAAGGCTATGACCTCGTGCTGGGCGACGGCGTCTTCTTTGCCAAGGGCCCGCTCGACATCACGGCAAACGTGCTGGCATTGCTGGCCACCAAACCGGCGACTTTGCCCGCGACATCTCCTTCACCGGCAGGGGCGGCCAAACCGTCCACGCCGCCGAAATAAGCCGCAGGAAAGCCCCATTACCGCACTCAATGTCGTGCGCACGTGTCTAAGGGTTACAGCCTAGGCGAGCTTGCGGTACGGTTCGGGTTGGAATTGCGTGGCGACCCCGCCGTGCGGGTGTCGCACGTCGCAACGCTGGCCCAGGCAACGGAAGGTTCGCTCAGCTTCTTGGCGAACTCCCGCTACCGTAAACACTTGAGCAACACGCGGGCGAGCGCGGTCGTGGTGAGCCCGGACGATGCGGACGCATGCCCGGTGGCGGCACTGGTCGATACCAATCCTTACTTGGCCTACTCACGAATCGCGACGCTCATGTATCCGACGTCCCCCGCACCGGCCGGAATCCATCCGAGTGCCGTGGTGGCGACGGGCGCGCGTATTGCGCCTTCGGCTGTGGTCGGACCATTTTGCGTGGTCGAGGCGGGCGCGGTGCTGGGGGAGCGGGTGCAGATCGGCGCGGGCTGTTCCATTCTCGCCGACGTGCAGATCGGAGACGACACCCAACTGATGCCGCGGGTCACGCTGTATGCCGCGGTGAGCATCGGCGCGCGCTGTCTGCTGCACTCCGGAGTGGTCATCGGCGCCGACGGTTTCGGATTCGCCGCGGACGCCGGCACCTGGGCCAAGGTCCCGCAGGTGGGAAGCGTGCGGATTGGGGACGATGTGGAAATCGGCGCGAACACCACCGTCGACCGCGGCGCCATCGGGGACACCATCATAGAAAATGGTGTAAAGCTGGACAATCACATTCAGGTCGGTCACAACGTGGTCATTGGAGCACATACCGCCATCGCCGCCTGCACCGGCATCTCGGGCAGCACCATCCTCGGCCAGCGCTGCATGATCGGCGGAATGGTGGGATTTGCCGGGCATTTGAACATAGCGGACGACGTGACCGTCACCGGATGCAGTTTGGTGAGTGCGTCGATCAGGAATCCGGGCAGTTATTCGAGCGGGATGCCCACCGTCGAAACGCGGGCGTGGCGGCGCATGGTGGCCCATTTAAGAAGATTCGGTGAAAAGGAGCGATAATGTCCGAACCCCTCAAGATGGATATCGAAGCGATCATGCGGCAGCTGCCGCATCGGTATCCCTTCTTGCTGGTGGATCGCGTTCTCGCTTGCGAGCCGGGAAAATACGTGCATGCCCTGAAGAACGTGACCTTCAACGAGCCGTACTTCCCCGGCCACTTCGCGCACCGGCCGGTCATGCCGGGCGTGATCATCATCGAGGCGCTGGCTCAGGCGGCGGGTATCCTGGCGTTCAAGACCGTCGATGTGGTTCCGGATACCGAGACACGATTTTATTTCGTCGCCATCGACAACGCACGCTTCCGCAAACCTGTCGAACCCGGCGATCAGCTCATCCTCAAGGTCGTGCTGAAGCGCGCCTTCAAGGGCATCTGGAAATTCGCGTGCATCGCGGAGGTCGACAACCAGGAAGTGGCCTCCGCTGAAATCATGGTGGCGCCCGAGACCAAAGGGCGAGGGGTCAAGCCTGCCCCCGCAGGGGCCGCCCCCGGCACGCCGGCCGCCGGTTTGCCGGCCACCGGCACGCCGGCCGCCTCCTCCGGAGACGGAGAATGATCGACTCGCGCGCGGTGATCTCGCCGCATGCGGAAATCGCGGCGGATGTCGAGGTCGGCGCGTTCAGCGTCATTGGCGCAGGTGTCGTGATCGGCGCAGGAACGTGGATCGGCCCGCATGTGGTCATCAATGGCCCCACCCGCATCGGCACCGGAAATAAGATTTTCCAATTCGCCTCGTTGGGCGATGCGCCCCAGGACAAGAAGTACAAGGGGGAGCCCACGCGCCTGGAGATCGGCGATCGCAACGTAATTCGCGAGTGCGCCACCGTCAATCGCGGCACCATCCAGGGCGAGGGCGTGACGCGCATCGGCGATGACAATCTTTTGATGGCCTATTCGCACGTCGCACATGATTGTCGGGTCGGCAATCAGATCGTGCTGTCGAACGTGGCCACGCTGGGGGGGCACGTGGAGATCGGCGACTTCGCCATTCTGGGCGGATTGTCGGCGGTGCATCAGTTCACCAAGGTGGGGGCGTATTGCTTCATCGCCAACAACGCGGCGGTGACCCGCGACGTGCCGCCCTATGTGATGGCGGTGGGGCAACCGGCCGAGCCGCACAGCGTCAACGCCGTGGGTCTGAAGCGGCGCGGCTTCAGCGACGAGCAAATCCTCAACGTCCGCCGTGCCTACCGCGTGCTCTACCGATCCGGCCTCAAGCTGAAGGCCGCGCTGGAGCAGCTCGACAAAGCGGCCGAGAGCCAAGCGGAGATTCGGCCTTTCGTCGACTTCATCCGACGCAGTTCGCGCAGCATCGTCCGTTAGCTCATGCCGCTACGGGTGGGACTGGTCGCGGGGGAAGCGTCGGGCGATACGCTCGGCGCGGGATTGATCGACGCGCTGCGTCGGCTTGCGCCGGACGCCCGATTTTTCGGAGTAGCCGGGCCCAAGATGCGCGCTGCCGGTTGCGAAGTATGGGAGCCCGCGGAATCGCTAGCCGTCATGGGCGTGTTCGAGATACTGCGCGACCTGCCGCGCTTGCTGCGGTTGCTCGCACGCTTGCGGCGAGCGTTCATCGCCGCTCGGCCGGATGTGTTCGTGGGCATCGACGCTCCCGACACCAACTTGCGGTTGGCTCGGCACATTCATGCCGCGGGCATCCCCACCGTGCAATACGTCAGCCCGCAAGTGTGGGCGTGGCGCCAAAGTCGCGTGCACAGCATTCATGAATCGGTAGACCTGGTGCTGTGTCTCCTGCCTTTCGAGAAGCGTTTCTACGACAGCCAGAGAGTCGCGGCCGAATTCGTCGGGCATCCGCTCGCGGATGCGCTGCCGCTCACGGTGGACCGTGCCGAGGCGCGCGCGACGTTGGGCGTTGCCGCCGATGCGCAAGTCGTCGCGCTGCTGCCGGGCAGCCGGCGCGGCGAGGTAACACGGCTCGCCGCCGACTTCGCCAAGACGGCGCACTGGATGGCGGGGCAGCGGCCCGGGCTGGTGTTCATCGCGCCCATGGTGAATGCCTCCGTCGCGAGCATCTTCGCCGCAACTCTCGGCCGCTTCGCTCCGCACGTGCAGGTGCGGCTCTTGGACGGTCAGGCGCAGACCGCTTTGATTGCCGCGGACGTGGTGCTGGTGGCTTCGGGAACCGCCAGTCTGGAAGCAGCGTTGTGCAAGCGCCCCATGGTGGTGGTGTACCGCTTGGGTGCGATGACCGCCTGGATCTTGCGACGCCTGAACCTGGTGAAATCCAAATTCTTTGCACAACCAAATTTGCTTGCAGATCGCCGCGCCGTCGGCGAGTATTTTCAGCAGGAAATTGTCCCGAAGTCGATCGGAGCGGAGCTCTTGATGTGGCTAGATGACACGCCGCGGCGCGAGGCTCTAGAGCGTGAGTTCTCGAGCATTCACATGAGCCTGCGCCGCGGCGCGAGTGCTCAGGCGGCGCGGGCGGTACTGGCTCTGGCCATGCGCGGCGGCGGCGCATGAAACTGCGGGTCGCCGGTGTCGACGAGGCGGGGCGTGGACCTCTCGCGGGCCCCGTGGTCGCTGCGGCGGTGATTTTGCGCCCCGGCCGGCGCATTGCGGACATCGCGGATTCGAAGGTGCTCACGGCGGAAACGCGCTCGCGCTTGAGCGTCACGATTCGGCGGCGTGCGCTGTGTTTCGGCATCGGCTGGGCGGATCCTGCGGAAATCGATTCGCTCAACATTCTCCATGCGACCTTCCTGGCCATGCGCCGCGCCATTCTCTCGATGGCGTGTTGTCCCGACATGTTGTTGGTGGATGGGAATCGGCTGCCGCAACTCGGGGGGCTGGGCGGCGAAGTGCGGGCGCGCGCCATCATCGGCGGCGACGCCACCGAGGCGGCCATCAGCGCTGCATCGATCCTGGCGAAAACAGCCAGGGACCACTATATGAGTCAAATGCATGCGGTCTATCCCGAATATGGCTTCGCAAGCCACAAAGGCTACGCCACGGCAATGCATCGCCGCCTGCTGGCCGAGCATGGCCCTTGCCCGCTGCACCGGCGGTCGTTCGCCCCGGTGGGGTCGCTTCTGGATCCGCAGCTCGACTGGATCGAGGGCAGCGAAGAGTTCGGCTGGGCGGGCGACGGCGACATGGGCGACCTGGATCTCGACCTCGACGTGGGCCTCGCCCTCGAGCCGGGGAGCTCCGCGGAGTCTTCCCCCGATGCCTTAACGACTGCCATTCATTCCGCTGCGGGTTCCGAGCGTTGAATCAATTCGTGCATCTACGGCTGCACACCGAGTATTCGTTGCTCGACGGGATCGTGCGCGTGCCGGAGCTGATGGCCGCGGTGGCGGCGGCAGGAATGCCGGCGGTTGCGCTGACCGATCAGAGCAACCTGTTCGCCATGGTCAAGTTCTACAAAGAAGCCCAAGCGGCCGGCATCAAGCCGTTGATCGGCGTGGACGCATGGGTGCGCGAAGGCGAGCGCGCGCCGCCGTCGCGCATCGTGTTTCTGTGCCAGAACCTCATCGGTTACCGGCATCTCACCCAACTGGTGACGCGTTCATTCCTCGAGGGACAGCAGCGCGGTGCTCCCATGCTGGAGCGCGCCTGGCTGCAGCGAGACATGCTCGAGGGCTTGATCGTGCTTTCGGGGGCCCAAGCGGGGGACATCGGACAGGCGTTTGCGCGCGGCAAGGACGAGGAGGCGGCGCGCTGCCTCGCTCGCTGGCAGGCGCTGTGTGGGGATCGCTTCTACCTCGAGGTGCAGCGCGCGGGGCGAGCCGGCGAAGAGATTCATGCCGAGGCCGTGTTGGAGCTCGCACAGCAGCGGGGCGTGGGCGCCGTGGCGACCAACGACGTGCGCTTCTTGACGCGCCTGGAGTTCGAAGCGCACGAAGCGCGCGTCTGCATCCACGACGGCGCCTTGCTGGCGGACACCAGCCGCGCGCGTCGCTATTCGGAGGAGCAATACCTCAAGACTCCCGCGGAAATGGCCGAGCTGTTTGCCGATGTACCGGAACTGCTCACCAACACCGTCGAGGTGGCGAAGCGCTGTTCTCTCGAGATCAAGCTGGGCTCATCCATGCTGCCCGCGTATCCCGTTCCGGCCGGCAGTACCACCGAGCAGTTTCTGTACGATGAGTCGCAGCGGGGTCTTGCGCAGCGGTTGCAGGGAGCGAAGGCTCTGCAAGGGGTCGTATGCGATGCGGCGGCGTACGAGACGCGATTGGCACTCGAACTCGGCGTCATTTCCAGCATGGGGTTCGCCGGGTACTTCCTGATCGTCGCCGACTTCATCCGCTGGGCGCGCGAGAACGGTGTCCCGGTCGGACCGGGCCGCGGCTCGGGCGCGGGCTCACTGGCGGCGTTCGCGCTCGGGATCACCGACCTGGATCCCATCGAACATGACTTGCTGTTCGAGCGGTTCCTGAACCCCGAACGCGTGTCCATGCCGGACTTCGACGTCGATTTCTGCATGGAAGGCCGCGACCGGGTCATCGAGTACGTGGCCAACAAGTACGGCCGCGAACGGGTCTCGCAAATCATCACGTACGGCACGCTGGCGGCGAAGGCGGTGGTGCGCGATGTGGGCCGAGTGCTCGGCCACAATTACGGCTATGTCGACAAGATCGCGAAATTGATTCCCTTCGAAATCGGCATGACGCTCGACAAGGCGCTGGCGCAGGAGGAAGAACTCAGACGCTTGTACGAGGCCGACGAGGATGTGCGCGAATTGATCGATCTCGCGCGCACGCTCGAGGGGCTCGCCCGCAACGCCGGTACCCATGCCGGCGGCGTCGTCATCGCACCGTCCGTGCTCACCGACTTCACGCCGCTCTATTGCGAAGAGGGCAGCACCACACCGGTCACGCAGTTCGACAAGGATGACGTCGAGGCCGCGGGGCTCGTGAAGTTCGATTTCCTGGGGTTGCGGACGCTCACCATCATCGATTGGGCGGTGCGCGACATCAACGCGGAGCGCGCGCGGGCGGGCCAGCCCGAGCTCATCATGAGCGCGCTGCCCATGGACGACGCGCCGACGTATCAGCTGCTCAAGAGCTGCAAGACCACCGCGGTGTTTCAGCTCGAGTCGCGCGGCATGAAGGACCTGATCCGCCGGCTGCAGCCCGATCGCTTCGGCGACATCGTCGCCCTCGTGGCGCTGTTCCGGCCGGGACCGCTGCAATCCGGCATGGTCGATGATTTCATCGCGCGCAAGCACGATACCAGCGGAGCGACCATCGACTATCTGCACCCGGATCTGAAACCGGTGCTCGAGGCCACGTATGGCGTGATTCTCTATCAGGAACAGGTCATGCAGATCGCGCAGATCTTGGCCGGCTATACGCTCGGCGGCGCGGATCTGTTGCGCCGGGCCATGGGCAAGAAGAAAGCGGAGGAAATGGCCAAGCAGCGCTCGGTCTTCGTGGCCGGCGCGGTGGGGCGCGGCGTGCCCGAGGCTCAGGCCACGATGATCTTCGATTTGATGGAAAAGTTTGCCGGCTACGGTTTCAATAAATCGCACTCGGCGGCATATGCCTTGCTGTCCTACCAGACCGCGTGGCTGAAAGCGCACTATCCCGCCGCTTTCATGGCGGCCGTGCTCTCGTCGGACATGGACAAGACCGACAAAGTGGTCACGCTCATCGACGAATGCGCCAGCATGAATCTGCGGGTCGAGCCGCCCGACGTCAATGAATCGGTGTATGCGTTCAAGGTCTCCGGCGCCATGAGCGTTCGTTACGGCATGGGTGCGATCAAGGGCGTCGGTGCATCGGCGGTGCAAGCCATCATCGATGAACGTACCGCTCGCGGTCCGTACCAGAGCCTTCCCGATCTATGCCGCCGCGTCGATCTGCAGCGCGTCAACCGGCGCGTGTTCGAGGCACTGATCCGCTCCGGCAGCTTGGACCGCATCGGCGCCAACCGTGCTTCCCTGACGGCGCAACTCGATCGCGCCGTGCAGCTCGGCGAGCAGAACTCGCGTGCGATGAGCGTCGGTCAGGTCGATTTGTTCGGGCTGAGCGCGGCCGAAGACACCTGCATCGCAGACTGGACGGACGCACAGCGGCTGGCCGGCGAGCGCGAGACCCTCGGGCTTTTCCTGACGGGCCACCCCATCACTCCGTATGAACCGGATTTGAAGTTTTTGGTCGGCGCTCGGCTCGTGGATGTGGGCGGCCCCCGACCGCCCGCGCCGAAGCCCGGGCCCGGCGGCGAACGGTCCTGGACGGCCGGTAAACCCGCGACGGTTGCGGGTCTGATTCTCGAGATCCGCCGTCGTCCGAATCGGGTGACGCTGATCCTCGATGACCGCACCGCGCGGCTCGAGGTCAGCCTGTACGAGGAGACCTTTCAACAACACCGCGACATCATCGTCAAGGACGCCATACTCGTCATCGATGGATCGTTGCGCTACGACGATTTCATCGAGGCGTGGCGGCTGCAGGCAAAGACGTTGATGGACATCGACCGCGCCCGCGAGCGCTTCGCGCGACGCCTGTGGCTGCGCTGGCCTGCGGCCTTCGACGGTCCGTCCGGCATGAACCGTTTCGAGGAGCTGTTGAAACCTTACCTCAGGGGGCCCTGCGGCGTGAGCGTGGTCTTGAGCCGGCCCGACTACTCAGGCCGGCTCAACTTGGCGGATGCTTGGTCGATCAGGCCCACGCGCGAGCTGCTCGATAAATTGTCGGCTTTGGTCGGGCGCGACGGCTGGTATTTAGTGTATGGTCCGCGAAATGTCGTCCGCGGCGAGGAATCCAGTTCATGGCAATGAATTTTCTAGAATTTGAACAGCCCATCGCGGAGCTCGAGGCCAAGATCGAAGAGCTCAAATTCCTCGGCACCGATTCGAGCGTCAATATTTCCGAAGAGATCAAGCGTCTGCAATCGAAGAGCCGGGCGCTCACCAGCAGTATTTTCTCCAACCTGTCGCCGTGGCAAATAACGCAGCTGGCGCGCCACCCGCAACGTCCCTACACGCTGGACTATGTGTCCATGATCTTTACCGATTGGCATGAGCTGCACGGCGATCGTATGTACAGCGACGACCTCGCCATCGTCGGCGGCTTGGCGCGTCTGGAGGGTTTGCCGGTCATGCTGATCGGTCAACAGAAAGGCCGCGACACCAAGGAGCGCGTGCGGCGCAACTACGGCATGCCGAAACCCGAGGGCTATCGCAAGGCGCTGCGCCTGATGCGCATGGCGGAGCGTTTCCGCATTCCGGTGGTCACGTTGATCGACACTCCGGGGGCCTATCCCGGCATCGGCTCCGAAGAACGCGGACAGAGCGAAGCCATCGCGCGAAACTTGTTCGAGATGTCGAACTTGGCGGCCCCGGTGCTGAGCGTGGTCATCGGTGAAGGCGGATCGGGCGGTGCGCTCGCGATCGGTGTCTGCGATCGCTTGGTGATGCTGCAGTTCAGCGTCTACGGGGTCATTTCTCCGGAGAGCTGCGCATCGATCTTGTGGAAAAGCACGGACAAGAAGGAGGTTGCCGCCGATGCCATGGGAGGCACCGCCGAGCGGCTGAAGAAACTGGGGCTGGTCGACGAAGTATTGAAGGAACCGCACGGCGGCGCGCATCGAGATCCGCAAGGCATGGCGGAGATTCTCAAGCAAAGCATGGTCAAGCACTTGGCTGAACTATGCAATCAACCGGTGACCTCGTTGCTGGATTCACGTCAGGCGCGCGTGCGTGGCTTCGGCGTGTTTCGCGATCCCTAGCCCGAGATTCCGGCGGGCGCTCGGTAACATGACGGGCACGCACTAATGTCTTTTTCGGCAGCCTCTCTGCGAACCTTGCTCGAGGCCCACGCCCCGGCGGCAGCGACCGGCTTCGTGGTCGCACTGAGCGGCGGTGCAGATTCCGCGTGTCTGCTCACGGCGCTGAGCCAACTCACAGCGCTGAGCCAACCGACGGCGCTGAGCCAACCGACGGCGCTGAGCCGGCTGACGGCCCTGGATCGACCGGGTCGGCCAACATTTCGCAATTTGCCCGTGCGCGCCGTCCATATCGACCACGGGCTGCAATCCGCGGCGGTGGATTTTCGCCGTGCCTGCGAACGCCTGTGCGCATCCTTGCACATACCGCTCAGCATCGTTGCGGTACTCGTCGATGCGCACGGCGGCGAGTCCATCGAAGCGGCCGCGCGCGCCGCGCGCTACCGGGCCTTTGCCGAGAACCTGCGGCCCGGCGAATGCCTGATGACTGCGCACCATGCTCAGGATCAGGCCGAGACCGTACTGCTGCAGATGCTGCGCGGTGCCGGACTCAAAGGCCTGTCGGCGATGCCGATGTGCCGGCCGTGGGCCGGCGGCTGGCATCTGCGGCCGCTGCTGTCCGTTGCGCAGCGGGAGTTGCGCAAGTTTTCCGAGGACGCGGGAATCGCGGCGGTCGCCGATCCCATGAATCGGGACGTTCGCTTCGATCGAGCATACCTGCGTGAACGGCTGTGGCCGCTGATCGAAGAGCGCTGGCCCGGCGCTGCGATCGCCTTGTCGCGCAGCGCGCAGCACGTGGCGGATGCGCAAGAGTTGTTGGACCATTCGGCCGCGATCGCCCTGCAAAAGCTGCGCGACGGGGCGGCGCTGTCGGTGTCGGGGCTGCGCGCATTGTCGGCGCCGGAGCGGCGCAATGCCGTGCGCCATTGGCTCTGCGCCGCAGGCGTGACCCCACCCTCGACGGCGCGCATCGGCGAGGCGCTACGCCAGATACTGGAGGCGCATGATGACCACTTGCCCGCCATCGTGTGGGGGGAACATGCACTACGGCGCTACCGAGGACGATTGCACTTGGCGAAGGCGAAGCCTCCCTGCTTGGGTGAAATACCTCTGGAGTGGAACGTCGTCGCGGGCGCGTCCGTGGATCTGGGCCGCGGACTGGGTACGTTGAGCTGGTCGATGCAGAGCGGCGGGCTGGACGCTGCACTCCTGCCGGGCACGCTTCGGGTGCGACAACGCCAGGGGGGCGAAACGCTCAAGATCCAGCGGCGCGGAAAAACGCAGAGCTTGCAGCATCTGTGCCAAGCGGCGGGAGTGTTGCCGTGGATGCGCGACGCGCTTCCGCTGGTGTATGCGGGGCCTGAACTCATCGCGGTGGGCGATCTATGGCAGAACGCGCGCTGGTGCGTCGCCGCGGGGACGCCGGGCGTCGCTTGCGTTTGGACGGACCCGCCGATCTTGACCTGAGCGCGCGGTGCGCGGCGGCCAGTCAGCGCGTGGCGGCCCGCATGCGCGTGGCCATCCATGTTGTCGAGCATGGACTGATGTGGTAACCTGAATTCCCGTCGAATTCCCATTATTTCCATTTGGCTGTGTTTGCGTGCGCGAGCGTTTTTTTTCGTGCAACGCAGACGTTCAATCGGCGGTGACCCATCATGACACGATTCGTTTTCGTCACCGGCGGCGTGGTTTCCTCGCTGGGCAAGGGTATCGCCTCGGCCTCGTTGGGCGCCATCCTCGAAGCACGCGGACTCAAGGTCAGCATGGTGAAGCTCGATCCCTATATCAACGTGGATCCCGGCACCATGAGTCCTTTTCAGCATGGCGAAGTGTTCGTCACCGCGGACGGCACCGAGACCGACCTGGATCTGGGGCATTACGAGCGCTTCGTGCGCACCACCACCGGCCGCAACAGCAATTTCACGACGGGCCGAATCTACGAGCGCGTCATCGCCAAGGAGCGCCGCGGGGATTATCTCGGCGCGACCGTCCAGGTGATTCCGCACATCACCGACGAGATCAAATACCGCATTCGCATGGGCGCGGGAAATTCGGATGTGTGCATGGTCGAAATCGGCGGCACGGTGGGCGACATCGAATCGCTGCCGTTTCTCGAGGCCATCCGGCAAATGGGCGCCGAATTGGGGCGCAGCCACGTTCTGTACATGCATCTCACCTTGGTGCCCATCGTCGGCGGTTCCGGCGAAATCAAGACCAAGCCCACGCAGCACTCGGTGAAGGAGTTGCGCGGCATCGGTATTCAGCCGGACATTCTATTGTGCCGCTGCGCGCATGATCTGCCGGACGAACAGCGGCGCAAGATCGCGTTGTTCACCAACGTCGAAGAGCGCGCGGTCATATCCGCGGTCGACTCGGACGATATCTACAAGATTCCCATGCTGCTGCATGAACAGGACTTGGACGACATCGTGGTCGAGAAGCTGCGCCTGGAGGTTCCGCCCACGGATCTGTCCGAGTGGCGCGCGGTGGTCGCCGCGAAGCAAAATCCCGAAGCGGTGGTCGACATCGGCATGGTCGGCAAGTACGTGCAGATTCGCGACTCGTACATTTCGCTGAACGAATCGTTGATGCACGGCGGCATCAAGACGCGCACGCGCGTCAACATCCATTATTTCGAGTCGCAGGATATCGAACGGTCGGGGCCGTCGGCGCTGCAGAAAATGGATGCCATTCTGGTGCCCGGCGGCTTCGGCGACCGCGGCATCGAGGGCAAGATCCAGGCCATTCGGTTCGCGCGCGAGAATCGCATACCGTACCTGGGCATCTGCCTGGGGATGCAGCTCGCGATCATCGAGTATGCGCGCAACGTGCTGGCTCTCAAGGGTGCCAACAGTACGGAGTTCGACCGTGCCACCAATCACCCGGTGATCGCGCTCATTACCGAGTGGCAGGATCTGGCTCGCGGCCAGCAGGTGCGGGACGAAAAATCCGAGCTGGGCGGCACCATGCGCTTGGGGGCCCAGGAGGCGCGGCTGGTCCCGGGCTCGCTGGTGCATTCGCTGTACGGCAAGGATTCGATCTACGAGCGGCACCGCCACCGCTACGAGTTCAACAATCATTACCTCGACGAACTGGCGAAGGCCGGTATGAAGTTCTCCGGATTCTCGGCCGACGGCTTGGTCGAATTCATCGAGCTTGCCGACCATCCCTGGTTCGTGGCCAGTCAGTTCCATCCGGAATTCACGTCGACGCCGCGCGACGGTCATCCCTTGTTCGCCGGGTTCGTTCGCGCGGCGCGCGAGTACCGCGCATCGCTGCAGCCCAGGCGCGCCACTGCATGAAGCTCGGCGCTTACGAGGTCGGGCCGGAGCGCCCGTTCTTCTTGATTGCCGGTCCGTGTGTCATCGAGAGCGAAGCGCTGGTCATCGAGGTGGCGGGGCGCTTGCGCGACATGACCACGACGCTGGGCATCCCATTCATCTTCAAGGCCTCCTTCGACAAGGCGAATCGTTCGTCGGCGAAGAGTTTTCGCGGTCCGGGCATCGACGCCGGCCTGAAGGCGCTGCAGCTGGTGCGTAAGCAAATCGGGGTCCCGGTGCTCACCGACGTGCACGAAGACACGCCCCTGGCGGACGTGGCAGCCGTGGTGGACGTGCTGCAGACGCCGGCGTTCTTGTGCCGCCAAACCAATTTCATCCTGAACGTGGCGTCGCAGAACAAGCCGGTGAACATCAAGAAGGGCCAGTTCTTGTCACCCTGGGAAATGCAGAACGTGGCCGACAAGGCGCGCTCCACCGGCAACCAGCAGATCATGGTGTGCGAGCGGGGCTTCACCTTCGGTTACAACAATCTCGTGTCGGATATGCGCTCGCTTGCTGTGATGCGCGCCACCGGCTGTCCGGTAGTTTTCGATGCCACGCACTCGGTGCAATTGCCCGGCGGCGGCGGCGATACCTCGGGCGGTCAGCGCGAGTTCGTGCCGGTCCTGGCGCGCGCGGCGGTCGCCGCGGGAGTGGCCGGAATCTTCATGGAAACCCATCCCAATCCGGCCAAGGCGCTGTCCGACGGCCCCAATGCGTGGCCTCTGGATCGCATGGCATCGCTGCTGTCGACGCTGGTCGAACTGGATCTGGCGGTCAAAAAAAAACCCTTCGAGGAGTCCTTGCTATGAGTCGCATCATTGACGTCCGCGGTCGCGAAATCATCGATTCGCGCGGCAATCCCACCGTCGAAGCCGACGTGGTGCTGGAGTCCGGCATCGTCGGGCGCGCGGCGGTGCCCTCCGGCGCATCCACCGGTTCGCGGGAAGCCGTAGAATTGCGCGACGGCGATCCGAAACGATTCATGGGCAAGGGTGTGCGCAACGCGGTTCTGCACGTCAACGAGACGCTGCGTGACCTGGCGCTGGGATTCGATGCCCAGGACCAAGCGGGTCTCGATAACAAGATGATCGCGGCGGATGGCACCGAGAGCAAATCGAAGCTCGGCGCGAATGCCATCCTTGCCGTTTCGCTGGCGGCGGCCCACGCCGCGGCGCGCGACCGGAAATTGCCCTTGTATCGGCATCTGAGCGGAGCCGGCGATCTGACGATGCCGGTGCCTATGATGAACATCATCAATGGCGGTGCGCACGCCGATAACAGCGTCGACATTCAAGAATTCATGATCCTGCCGATCGGCGCACCGTCGCTGTCGGAGGCGCTGCGCTACGGGGCGGAAGTCTTCCACACCCTGAAAAAGGTGCTGCACGCCAAGGGTCTCAACACCGCCGTGGGCGATGAGGGCGGATTTGCGCCCGACCTTCCATCGAACGAGGCGGCGCTCACGACGATTCTGGAGGCCATCGACAAGGCGGGTTATCGCGCGGGCCGGGATATCTATCTGGGGCTCGACGTCGCGAGCACGGAGTTCTACAAGGACGGCGTTTACCATTTGGAATCCGAGGGCCGTCAATTCAATTCCACCGAGTTCGCCGACTACCTGGCCGGATTGGTCGCGAAGTATCCCATCGTCTCCGTCGAGGATGGCATGGCCGAAGGCGATTGGGATGGCTGGGCGATATTGACCCAGAAGCTCGGGCACAAAGTGCAGCTGGTGGGCGATGATCTGTTCGTGACCAACACCAAGATCTTTGCGGAAGGCATCGCGAAGAAAATCGCCAACGCCATTCTCATCAAGCCGAATCAAATCGGCACGCTGACCGAAACGCTGGCCGCCATCGACATGGCAGCGAAGGCGAAATATGCGGCGGTGATCTCGCACCGCTCCGGTGAAACCGAGGATGCGACCATTGCCGACATCGCGGTGGGTACCTCCGCCACGCAAATCAAGACCGGCTCCATGTCGCGTTCCGATCGGATCGCGAAATACAATCAATTGCTGCGCATCGAGAGCGAGGTGGGCGCCAAGGTGGCGTATGCGGGCCGCGCTGCGCTGGCAGTCCCGTGCGGGGTGGTTACTTAGCCTTAACTGTTCGTGCTAAGCTCCTACAATCATGAGGATTTTCGCCGTCATGCTGGGCTTCGCCGTGGTGCTGCTGCAGTACCGCGTATGGGTCTCGGATCATGGCGTCCGTGAAGTATCGCGCTTGAGCGCTGCGGTCGAAGCGCAAGCGGCGGCCAACCTCGAGCAGCGTGACCGCAACCGCCAGCTGGTAGCCGAGGTGAACGATCTCAAAGGCGGTTTGACGGCGCTCGAGGAGCGCGCACGCAGCGAACTCGGCATGGTGGGTGCCAGCGAGACCTTCTACCAAGTCGTCACTGCGGCGACGCCGCCCCCCGCCGCGCCCGCTACCGCGATCACCGCCCGCGCCCAGTGAATTCGCCGCTGCTGCGACGCGTGTGGGCCGTCGTTCCGGCAGCGGGACGCGGTGCGCGTTTCGAGTCGACACCCCTGGTGGGGCCCAAACAATACGCGCCGCTGGCGGGGGCGACCGTGCTCGAATGGTCGCTGGCGGCGCTCCTGACCGAACCCCGCGTGAGCGGCATCATGATCGCGCTCGCCGCCGACGATACGCGCTGGCCGGGGATTGCGGTCTCGCTGCCCCGCTCCAAGATTCACACCGCCATCGGCGGCGCCAGCCGTCCCGAGTCGGTGCTGAATGGACTCAAAGCGCTCGAGGGCGAAGCGGCTGCCGATGATTGGGTGCTGGTCCACGATGCGGCGCGACCCTGCCTGACGGGCGCCGATTTGGGCGCGCTCCTCGATGCCGTCCTGGGCCACGGCGCGGGCGCGAGCGCGGGCGGCGCGGATGGTGCGCTGCTGGCGGCGCCCATCGTCGACACGGTCAAGCGTGAACGCGGCGGCACCGCGGTCGATACGGTGGATCGCGAGGGACTGTGGCGTGCGTTGACGCCGCAGGTTTTCCGGTTTGCGCAGCTGAAACAGGCACTCGAGGAGGTGCTGCGCCTGGGGTTGGCGGTGACCGACGAGGCGCAGGCGTTGGAGCGTCTGGGCGTGCGCGCGCGCTTGGTACGCGGATCGCCCCTGAACATCAAGGTGACTCGCTCCGAGGATTTGGCGATGGCCGAGTCGATCTTGCGGGGAACGGAGAGCAGGGCAATGGCGAGCAAGGGAACGGAGGGCGCTCATATGCGGATCGGTCAAGGTTTCGACGTGCACGCCTTTGGCGCGGGCGACCACGTGGTGTTGGCGGGCGTCAGGATCGACTACCCGCGAGGCGTCGTCGCGCATTCCGACGGCGATGTGGTGATCCATGCCCTATGCGATGCGGTACTGGGGGCGCTCGGGGACGGCGACATAGGCCAACATTTTCCGGACAGCGATCCGCGCTACCGGGGAGCGGACAGCCGGGTGTTCTTGCGCGAAGTCACGGCGCGCATGCGCGCCGCGGGAATGACGCTGGTGAATGCCGATGTCACCGTGCTGGCGGAAGCGCCGCGCGTCGCCAAACATCGCAGCGCCATGGCGCAGAACCTCGCGGCCGATCTCGGCGTGCCTGCCGAGCGGATCAACATCAAGGCAACCACCACCGAGCGCCTGGGTTTCATCGGCCGGGGCGAAGGGCTTGCCGCGAGCGCAGCTGTGTTGCTCGACGGCAAACCCGCGGGGTGAACGGGCACGGCAGGCCCGACCTTTGGAGCCGCGCCGCGCTGTCGCCGCCGCGGGCGCATGGTGCGCCGTTGCCGCTTGCCGAGTTCAAAGCCGCGCCGGAGGATTTTCGGGTCGAGGAACAACTGTCCTTCGTCCCGTCGGGGTCGGGTCCGCATTGGCTGTTGCGCGTCGAGAAAAGGACCGCCAATACGCGTTGGGTCGCGGCTGAGCTCGCGCGCCTGGCGCAAGTCCCGGTGAGCGCGGTGGGGTACGCCGGTCTCAAGGACCGTCAGGCCGTTGCGGTGCAATGGTTCAGCGTGCCGGCCCTCGCCACCGCCGCCGATTTCTGGAGCGCCGCGCACACCGCCGAGTTCCGAGTCCTCGACGTTCGCGGCAATCCGCGTAAATTGAAGCGAGGCGCGCTGGTCGGCAATCGCTTCACCATCAGACTGCGCAAAACCGCGTGGTCGCGTGAACAATTGGACGAGAAATTGGCGGCGGTGCGGGCACAGGGCGTACCGAATTACTTCGGCCCACAGCGCTTCGGCCGCGACGGGTTCAATCTCGACCGGGTTCAAGCATGGGTGCGCAGCGGCCAGGCGCCGCACGGCCGCACCGAGCGTGGATTTGCATTGTCGGCCGCAAGGTCACTGATATTCAACGCGGCACTTGCGCGGCGCGTGGAAGCGGGAGACTGGTCGCAACTCGCGCCGGGCGATCTCGCGAATCTCGATGGTAGCGGCAGTTATTTCCAGGTAGCGGCCGTGGACGAGGCATTGCGGCGGCGCTTGGCCTCATTCGACATTCATCCGTCGGGACCCTTATGGGGTCGCGGCGAACCGCAAACACAGGGACTGCCGCACGCGTTGGAGATGGAGGCGGCGCGCCAATTCAAGGACGTCGCCGATCTGCTTGCCTCCGAGGGTCTCACTCAGGAACGGCGCGCGCTGCGGTGCGCGGTACGCGATCTCGCGATCGAATCCGATTCTGCGGCGCTCACGTTGAGTTTTGCATTGGGGCGGGGGCAGTTCGCCACTGCGGTACTGCGCGAAATTTGTGAGCTGCAGACCCCGCTCGCGATGGATGCGGACGAGAACTGAGCGCCGATGTGAAGCAACGGGGCGGGCGGATCGACGGGCCGCGTCAAGCCCGGAGCAGTACGTAGACGGCACCGGTGCCCCCGTCTATGGCTCGCGCGGAAGTGAATGCCATGACGTCGAGATGGCGCCTCAACCACAGGTCGACGGCCACTTTGAGTACCGGGCCGCGCGCGCCGGACCGATATCCCTTGCCGTGGATGATCCTCACGCAACGCCTGCCGGAGTTGCGGCTGTTTGCGAGAAACTCGGCGAGATGGTCGCGGGCCGCCGATTGGCTCAGGCCGTGGAGATCCAGTTCATCTTCGACGGGGATGAGGCCGCGTCGCAGACGCCGGACCATCTGGGTGCGCACGCCGGGACGCTGAAAGGAAACGGCATCGCCGCCGGACTCGAGCGTCGGCGCGGGGATCAAGGGCATCATCTCGTCGAGACTCTCCGTCGCCGGAGTCGCCTTGCGCAGACGGGCTTTGGGTCTCGGCCTGGCGAGCCCTCCCGGGAGCGGCGTGTGCGCCAGCGGCTTGACATCGCGCACGGCGGCGCGAAATGCGAGGGCTTCGTCCTTGGAAGCGTCGTCGCCGTCGCGGTCGGTGGTGCGTTGTTTGGCCATGAGTGTCATCCGATCGCGCAGGGTTTCCAGCGTTACAGTATAGTCCGCAAGGCGAGACCCGCCATCCTTAGGCAGGCTTTTGAATCCAGTGAAAATTCTTCTTTCGAATGACGATGGCTATCGGGCCGAGGGCCTGGAGGCGTTGGGCCTCGCCATCAAGCCCCTGGGGGCCGTCACCGTCGTGGCACCCGATCGCAATCGCAGCGGCGCCAGCAACTCGCTCACCTTGGACGTGCCGGTGCGCGCCACGACCTACGCGCCCGACTCCTATTACTGTAACGGTACGCCCACCGACTGTGTGCATCTTGCGATTTCCGGGCTGTTCGACTTCGAACATGACATCGTCGTGTCCGGCGTCAACGACGGTGCCAACCTCGGAGACGACACGCTCTATTCGGGGACGGTCGCGGCGGCTGTCGAGGGGCGCTTTCTGGGCCTGCCCGCCATCGCCGTCTCGCTCTGCGTAGAACCCGGCAGTCCGCGCAATTTCGCCAGTGCCGCCCAAGTTGCCGCGCATCTGGTTCGGCGCATGGCCCAATCGCCCTTGCAGGGATCCGTGATCCTGAATGTCAACGTACCCGATTTACCCGACGGAGCATTGCGCGGCGTCAAGGTGACCCGTCTCGGCAATCGTCATCGGGCCGAACCGGTGGTGCGCGCAAAAGACCCGCGCGGCCGAAATGTGTACTGGGTGGGATCCGCGGGCGCCGGCCAAGACGCCGGGCCCGGAACGGATTTCCATGCCATCGCGGAAGGCTATGCGTCCATCACGCCGCTGCAGATCGATCTGACGCGCCATTCTGCATTGCCCGAGCTGGAGCGTTGGCTGAAACTTGAGTAGCTTCATGGAAAGTCCCCGTCTCAGCGGTATCGGCATGACCTCGGCCCGCACCCGCGAGCGTCTGGTGCAGCGGCTGCAGGACCAAGGCATCAAGGATCAGCGAGTCCTCGACCGGATACGCAACGTGCCGCGCCATCTTTTCATGGACGAGGCGCTGGCGACGCGGGCGTACGAAGACACGGCCTTGCCGATCGGTTTCGGACAGACCATCTCGCAGCCGTACGTGGTCGCGCGCATGACCGAGGCCTTATTGGCGGCGGGCCCCACCCCCAAGGTTCTGGAAATCGGGACGGGATGCGGCTATCAAACCGCGGTCCTGGCGCCCTTGGTCCAAGAGATTTACACCATCGAGCGCATCTCGAGCTTGTTGGGCAAGGCGCGCCGTACTTTGCGTGAGCTGCGCATCCGCAATGTCCACTGCCGCCACGAGGACGGCAATCTCGGCTGGCCGGCGCGTGCGCCCTATGATGGGATCATCCTGACGGCGGCTCCGCACGCAGTGCCGCCGGCGTTGTTCGAGCAACTGGTGGTGGGGGGGCGCTTGATAGCGCCGGTCGGGCCGGACGGTCGTCAGGAATTGATGCGCTATACCAAGGGAGAGAACCGGCTGCACAAGGAGTCGCTTGGGGCGGTGAGCTTTGTTCCCTTGCTGTCGGGACTGCAGCGTTAGCCTGACGCGAGCGATCGCGGCCGGGCTCTGCTGCATTTTGATCGGCGGATGCGCATCCGGCGGACGCGCCGAAGCCGCAACGTACGTAGTTCGCCCGCAAGATACGCTGTACAGCATTGCCTGGCGGCACGACCTCGACTATCGGGACCTGGCGAAGTGGAACAACATAGGGCCCGACTTCAAGCTGGCGATCGGCCAGGTGCTCGTCCTCGAACCTCCCGGCCGCCGGGCCCTCGAAGTGCCGCCGAAGGCGGCAGCTACGCCGAAGGCGGCAGCTACGCCGAAGGGGGCAGCCTCACCGAAGGCGGCAGCCACACCGACGGGGGCAGCATCGCCGACGGGGGCAGCATCACCGACGGGGGCAGCATCGCCAAAGGCGGCAACTACGCCGACGGGCCCCGAAACGCAGCATGCTCGGGAGGCCCCTCGTGTCGGCAAACCCGCACCCCTTCCGGATGCCCCGGGCGACACTGCCGGCGCCGCCGGCAGATCCCGCACTCCTGGACCGCTGGGCGAAGGTGCCGGCAACGCGGGCAAGACGACATGGGTCTGGCCCACCGATCGACTGTCGGCGCCACGCCCGGTCCCTGGGGGAGGTATCTTGTTGCTGGGCCGGCTGGGTCAAGACGTGCGCGCCGCAGGTTCAGGCCGCGTGGTTTACACCGGCAGCGGGCTGCGCGGTTACGGCAATCTCATCATCATCAAGCATGGCAACAATCTGCTCTCCTCCTACGCGCACAACCGCGAGCTGTTGGTGCACGAGGGACAGGAGGTGGCGGCGGGGCAAGTCATCGGGCACATGGGTACGGGGCCGCATCAGGTTTGCGCCCTGTACTTCGAGATCCGCGTCAACGGCAAGCCCACCGACCCGCTGCGCTACCTGACTTCGGCGAAGTGATGCCGCCATAGGGAGGCACATTCGTGGCGCATTCGCGTCTCTAGGCAGGTCCTCCGTACAGAGCGCCGCCGCGCATGACTTCCTTGCTTGCGTTGAAAGCCAGCACTTCGACCACGCGTCGACGTCCAATACTTCGATACAGGATCCCGATTGTATTGACTCCAACGTGGACGTCGATCAATTCAAACGCGAGCGGCGGAGTTGCCGCAAGTCCGATAGCCCAATACTCCCGAATCGCAGCCTTCCCGCGCAGACGCCACTCGGCTCCATGTTCCGCTCCATGATGAGGGGAGAGGACATTTCGAAGTCGTCCGCATAGTGCGATAGAATTCGCTCCAAGTCGTGAGAATTCCAGGCATCGATCCATTCTTTGGCGAATTCCTCTGCCCACGTCCGCTCGATCAATCCATCTCTCCTCTCGTTTTATACCTCGGCGTTACGCCGCCGTGGGTTTGCGCTTGGGCTTCTTGGGCGTCCGGATCATTGCGTCACCTTGGCGAGGCTTCTCGCCGCCACCGCGCCTTACATCTCGGATCAATTGCGCTCCAGCCTTCGGGTCGGCTGCGGCGATGCGATCGGTGAACCATTTGGCGGTGCGCATTTGCGCGAGCTTTTCGGCGATCGCGACATTGATCAACTGGTTGACCGCGACTCCCTCCAGATCGGACATCGACCTCAGTTCCTCCAATAGCGAGGGCTGTAGTCGCAAAGCAAAGTTACTCGATCGCATATTCGTTACCTCAATCGTTGCAACGCCGTCGCGGGCGTCACCACCTCTATCTGAAAAAGCTTCGAAGCTTCAACGAAATCCCTTTGATTGAATGTCACCAACATATCGGCGCGGCCATTCATCGCCAAATCCAGAACGTAATCATCGTCTGCGTCCGCCAACACCGTTCGCCACAGAAAATGGATGACAACTTGTTCCGCCACTGCCCCAAGTGCGGCCAGTGCGTCCCCGACCTCCTTAGCATCAAGCCTCATTGCCGCCAACTGCAATGGCCGAGTTAGTACCGCTTCGTACTCCAGCCACAACGCGGTGAGGCCAGTAAGATATAGCGCTCGTCGAGCGCCGCTATCAACAACTCGCGCGAAGCGCCGCGCTCACTGCGGAAAGCGGCCACCAACACGTCGGTATCCAGCACCAAGCGCATGCTGAATATTATAATATCGCCGGCGATATTACAAAGTGGTTGCCGAAAAGGTGCTGTCGGCTAGGGACCTGTCCAGGAAGCATCGTGAGCTGTATATAACATCAGCTCGCTGAGCGATCGTGGAGCTCAAGAGCGCCGATCGTCTCAAGGGATCAGCAATGCCACGACACGTCGCTGCTCGCTCACCAGCACGTTGAACGTGCGGCAGGCTGCGCCAGTATTCATCACTTCGAATCCTATGCCGGACTTGAGAAACCGCGCGCCGAAAGAGGCCTCAGGGAACACTTGCCGCCCACCGGTGCCGATCAACACCAATTCGGGCTCGAACTCGAGTAGGCGAGCCGCGTGGTCGGCAGTCAGATCGGCGACGTCGGCGAGCGCGGGCTCCGCGCGCAGCGACGCTGCCGCCACGATCATGGTGTTCGTGAACACCTCGCCGTTGATGCGCAACTCACCCTGGCGGTAGCCGCGGACGACATTGACGTTGGAACTTAGGTCCTGGGTGAAGCGCATACCGTTAAGATACTCAAAATCTCACTGGTACGCCCTTTGTCCGTTGTCTATATCCGTTTCGCTGCGCGCAGATTGGAGACTCGGCAGCGCTCGGCGCTGCTCGAGCGGTTGGTGGCGCGCGTCACGAGGTCCGCTCGCGTGGCCGACTGGCGCGCCGAGGCGTTTCGCGTCCTTGCACCGCAGGCGAGCATCACGCCGCCGATCGCGGCAACGGCCTTGGCTGCTGCGTCCTCGAGTGCGGCGTCCACCGTGAATGCCGCGCCGGCTGCGCCGCCCGGGGCGTGGTGTTGCATCGCGACCCCGGTATATTTCACAGCGGGCATGAGCAGCGTGACTATGCCGGACGACGGCCTGGTGCAGTTGCACCCGGATGAGGCAGCGGCACTGGCGAGCGACTTCAATCGAACCTTCGTCGACGCGGGGATTCGATTGTTCGTAACCCGGGCAGCTATTCTCGTGTGCGTATTCGATGGGGCGCTCGAGGTCACCACCCATGACCCCGAGGCCGTGGCGGGACATGATCTGTTCGATTTTCAACCGGCGGGCACCGATGCGCCGCGGCTGCGCCGGCTCATGAGCGAAATCGAAATGTGGCTGTTCGATCACGCCCTGAATCGCGCGCGCACCGGGGCCGGAAGGCGCCCGGTCACCGGGTTGTGGCTGTGGGGCGGAGGGGACGCCAGACCGGCGCCTGCGGGGCCGCTGCTGCCGGCCGTGCACGGTTGGACCGCCGGGCACGATCCGCTCTTCGCCGCTTTCGGCGAGGCGACGCGATTTCCTACCGAAGCGGGTCCCGGTGTGGTGGTATGCACCGCCCAGCCGGGCTCGGCCACCTGGGCCGATGTGGAGCAGCGCTGGCTCGCGCCGGCGGCGGCCGCTTTGCAATCGGGTCGGATAACGCGGCTGGATCTATCGGCCGGGGGGCGCCGGTTCAGCGTCGGCAGGGGACCGAACCTGCGATTTTGGCGACGCCCGCGGCCCTGGTGGGAGTCCTTTGACGTGGAGCAGATTGGCTCGTGAAGGCACCGAATAACATGACATTTAACGAATAACATGACATTTCTTCAGATCAGGCGTCGACCGGCGGGGATGGCACTCGATTTTAACGAGCTGCATCCGGTATTGCGGCGGGTGTACGCGGCGCGCGGTATTTCGCGGACCGAGGAACTCGATCTGTCCCTCGACCGGTTGCTGCCGGTGAGTTCTCTCGAGGGGGTCGACGCTGCCGCGCGGCTGCTGGCGGCGCATCGACGTCAAGGACGGGTTCTGGTGGTCGGCGATTTCGATGCGGATGGGGCGACGAGCAGCGCGCTCGTGGTGCGCGCCCTGCGGTCGATGAAGTTTTGCCACGTGGATTTTCTGGTCCCCAATCGTTTTCGCTTCGGCTATGGTTTGACGCGAGAAATCGTTGCGTTGGCTGCGACGCGTCGACCCTCTCTGATCGTCACCGTCGACAATGGCGTCTCGAGTATCGATGGCGTCGAGGCGGCGCGCGCGCTGGGAATTCCGGTGCTGGTGACGGACCATCATTTGCCGGGCGGTACGCTGCCGCGCGCCGACGTCATCGTGAACCCGAACTTGACGGGCTCGACCTTCGCAAGCCCCGCCCTCGCCGGCGTCGGCGTGGCGTTCTACGTGATGGCTGCGCTCGGCAGGGAGTTGGGCGATGCGGAATTTCGCGCTGCCGATCTACTTGACTTGGTCGCGCTTGGAACCGTGGCGGACGTGGTACCGCTCGATCGCAACAACCGAGTCTTGGTGGCGCAAGGGCTGCGCCGGATCCGGGCCGGCCGCTGCGCCCCCGGCATTCGCGCCTTGCTCGAATCGGCGGGCCGCAGGCTGGATCAAGTGACCGCGGCCGATTTGGGATTTGCAGTGGCGCCACGGCTGAACGCGGCCGGCCGTCTCACGGATATGAGCGTCGGCATTGCCTGCTTGCTGGCCGACGACCCCATCGAGGCCGCGCAACTCGCCGGGCAACTTGCACGGCTCAACGAGGAGCGACGGGAGATCGAACAGCGGATGCAACTCGAGGCCGTCGACATTGCCGCCGCAGTTCGTTTCGACGCGCTCGGCGCCGAATCGCTCGGTCTGTGTTTGTTCGATGAAAACTGGCATCAAGGCGTCGTGGGGCTGGTGGCCGGCAGGATCAAGGACCGCCTGCATCGGCCGGTCATCGCGTTCGCGCGCGCGGAGGACGGGTCGCTGCGCGGCTCGGCGCGCTCGGTTACGGGCGTAAACATCCGGGATGCGTTGGATAGCATCGCCGCGCGCCATCCGGGGCTCATCGGTAAATTTGGCGGGCACGCCATGGCCGCGGGAATGACGTTGCTGGAAGCCGACCTGGATCGGTTTCGCGCGGCATTCGCCGCCGAGGTCGCAGCGCGTGCCGACCCCGAGACGCTCATGGGGGTGGTGCACTCGGACGGCGAATTGCAAAACGGTGAACTATCCGTGGATACCGCGCGCATCCTGCGCGGCGCCGGGCCGTGGGGGCAGGGCTTTCCGGAACCGGTGTTCGACGGCGAATTCGTAATCATGGACGCGCGCGTGGTCGGCAGCAAACACTTGAAATTGCAGCTCGGTCGGCCGTCCCGGCCGGCGGCGGCCACGCCGGTAGTCGCGCCAGCGGTGCGCGGCATCGATGCGATCGCTTTCGGGTACATCGGCGGCGCGACGGAGGATGCAGCGCTGCAACCGGGCCGGCAGCTGCGAATCGCCTACCGGCTCGAAGTGAACGAGTACCGCGGCGTCGAAAGCATGCAGCTCAATTGTCAGCATCTTAAGCTGGCGTGAGGTCTGTGCTAAGAAGCTGGCGTGAGGTCTGTGCTAAAATGAGTTCATGGAAATCAATCAACTCAAACGATTCATCAAAGATCTCGAGGAACGCACCGGCTCCTTGAGGGGGTATCTTTGATTACGATAACAAGCACGAGCGCCTCCAAGAAGTAACTCGCGAGCTCGAACAGCCGGGTATCTGGGACAACGCGGAGCGCGCGCAGGAACTCGGGAAAGAGCGATCAAAACTGGAAAGTGTGGTGGACAGCCTGGACCGGCTCACGAGGGGTCTGCGCGATGCCGGAGAGCTGCTGGAGCTCGTCGCCGGTGAGGCGGACGCCGCCGCGGCCGACGAGATCGAGAGGGATGCCACGCGCCTGGCCGCTGAGGTGGAAAGGCTCGAGTTTCAGCGCATGTTTCCGGGGAAGATGGATTCGCACAGCGCGTTTCTCGATATTCAGGCAGGGGCGGGCGGGACCGAAGCGCAAGACTGGGCTGCCATGCTGCTGCGAATGTACCTGAAGTGGGCGGACGGCCACGGCATCAAAACGGAGGTCATCGACCAGAGCGACGGCGAAGTGGCGGGCATCAAGGGCGCCACCATCAGCATGTCGGGAGAGTATGCGTACGGGTGGCTGCGCACCGAGACGGGCGTACATCGGCTGGTGCGAAAATCGCCTTTCGATTCCGGCAATCGACGCCACACCTCGTTCGCCTCGGTGTTCGTGTCGCCGGAAGTGGACGACGACATCGAGATCGAGATCAACCCGGCGGATTTACGCACTGACGTCTATCGATCGAGCGGCGCCGGGGGGCAACATGTGAACAAAACCGAATCCGCGGTGCGCATCACGCACATTCCGAGCGGCATCGCGGTTGCCTGCCAGAACGAGCGCAGCCAGCACAAGAACCGTTCCACCGCGATGAAAATGCTGAAGGCGAAACTCTATGAGCTCGAGTTCAACAAGCGCAACGCCGCCGCCAAAGTGCTCGAAGACTCGAAGTCGGACGTGAGCTGGGGGCACCAAATTCGCAGCTACGTCCTCGATCAGTCGCGCATCAAGGATCTGCGCACCGGAGTCGAGATCGGCAATACCACCGCGGTGCTCGACGGCGCTCTCGACGAATTCATGCAAGCCAGTCTCAAACAGGGTCTTTAGACGATGACCGACACCGACGAGAACCATCTGATCGCGGAGCGACGCGCGAAGCTCGCTAAATTGCGCGGGCGCGGCAATCCCTTCCCCAATGATTTTCGCCGCAACGCGCTGGCCGCCGACCTCTTCACCGCATACGGCGGAAAGAGCGCGCAGGGTCTGGATGCTGAGCCCATCCGGGTGGCCATCGCGGGACGCATGCGGGCCAAGCGCGTCATGGGCAAGGCAAGTTTCGCCAAGCTCGAGGATTCGAGCGGCGCGATACAAGTGTTCCTTCAACATCAGACGCTCGGCGCCGCCTACGACGACTTCAAGGGCTGGGACGTAGGGGATTTGATCGGCGCCGAGGGCATCTTGTTTCGCACCAAAACCGACGAGTTGTCGGTGCGGGTGGATCGCCTCGTTTTGCTGACCAAGTCGCTGCGGCCGCTGCCCGACAAATGGCACGGCATCGCCGACACGGAAATGCGCTATCGACGCCGCTACGTCGATCTCATCATGAACGAAGAGACGCGGCGCGTTTTCGAGACGCGGTCGCGCATCGTGCGATATCTGCGCGCCTTCCTCGACGCGCGAGGTTTTCTCGAAGTGGAGACGCCGATGCTGCATCCCATTCCGGGGGGCGCGGCGGCGCGGCCGTTCAAGACGCACCACAATGCCCTGGACGTCGACATGTACCTGCGCATCGCGCCGGAGCTGTATTTGAAGCGCCTCACGGTGGGGGGATTCGAGCGCGTCTACGAAATCAACCGAAATTTTCGCAATGAAGGCGTATCGACGCAGCACAACCCTGAGTTCACGATGCTCGAGTTGTATCAGGCCTACGCCGATTACCACGATCTCATGGAGATGATCGAAAATCTGTTCCAAGGGCTTGCCGATACGTTGTTGGGATCACGTAAGCTGGCCTATCAAGGTACCGAGTACGACCTGTCCCGCAGTTTCGCTCGCCGGACCATCGAAGAAATCATTCTGGCGAACAATCCCGATCTCGATCCGCTGTCGTTGCGCGATGCGCCGTACCTGCGCCGCGTCTGCGACCATTTGAAGATTCCATACAAGGCGGGCGATGGCCCAGGCAAACTGCAGATCGAGATTTTCGAGAGAACCGGTGAACATACCCTGGTCCAGCCCACATTCGCTTACGCGTATCCCGCAGAGGTGTCGCCCCTGTCGCGGCGCAACGACCACGATCCTTTCATCACGGATCGCTGGGAGTTCTTCATCGGGGGCCGCGAACTGGCCAACGGATTTTCGGAGCTGAACGATGCCGAGGATCAGGCGCAGCGCTTCAAGGACCAGGTTCAGCGCAAAGATGCAGGCGATGAGGAAGCCATGTACTACGACGCCGACTACGTGCGTGCACTCGAGTATGGAATGCCGCCGACGGCCGGCTTGGGTTTGGGCGTGGACCGAATGGTGATGCTGTTCACCAATTCACCGTCCATCCGCGATGTATTGCTATTTCCGCACATGCGGCCCGAGTTTTGATCGGGACCGCTCCAGTCACGCTCGGGAGCAATGGCCCGATCGGAGTGTTCGATTCGGGGGTCGGCGGCTTGACGGTACTGCGCGCTTTGCGAGCCCGGCTGCCGGCGGAAGATTTCATCTATTTGGGCGACACGGCGCGATTGCCCTACGGAACCAAGAGCCCGGAAAGCGTGGTGCGTTATTCGCTGCAATGCGCGGACGCGCTCATCGAGCGTGGCATTCGCTGTCTCGTCGTGGCCTGTAACACGGCCTCTGCGTCGGCGTTGGACGCCTTGCGGTTGCGGCACCCCGAGATTCCCGTCATGGGCGTCATTGAACCCGGTGCCGCCGCCGCGGTGTGGGCCTCGCGTTCGCAGCACATTGCGGTGATCGGCACCGAGGGTACCATCGGCGGCGGGGCCTATCAGACAGCCATCCATCGCTTGAACCCCAAAGTTCGGGTCACGGCGCAGGCATGTTCGTTGTTCGTTGCGATGGCGGAGGAAGGATGGGTCGAGGGGCCCATCGCCGAAGCCGTGGCGCGCCGCTATTTGGCGCCGATCTTTCCCTCGGAGCATGCATCGCTCGATGCCGCCGCGGATCCGGATGCACGCCGCGAGTTACCCGATACGCTGGTGCTGGGCTGTACGCATTTCCCCGCGCTGGCGCCGGCCATCCGTGCGGTGCTGCCGGCCGGGGTGCATGTGCTCGACTCCGCGGTAACCGTTGCCGCCGCCGTGTCGCGTGAACTCAGGGTGCCGGAGCACCGCCGAGGTCGCGGCGCGGTCAGCTGGCTTGCGACCGACGGCGCCGCCCGGTTCGCCCGGGTCGGCAGCATATTTCTCGGCGAATCACTGCGCGCGGACGAGGTCGAGATCATCGATCTGTC
>JALYHU010000215.1 GCA_030776345.1 Pseudomonadota bacterium
CGCCCAGGGTGTTCGACCCCGCGGCGTTGCCGCCGGTGGCCTGAGCGGCCGCGGGCGGGGTGGCGGGATAGTCGCGCATCCACGCCTCATAATTCAGGAACAGGATGGCGGCGAGCGCGACCCATAGCATGACGCGGGTATTAGGCATTGATGAGTCTCTTCTCCGGCACAGGGTCATAGCCACCCTCTGACAAGGGATGGCAGCGCAGGATACGGCGAAGTCCGAGCCAAATGCCGCGCACGACGCCATGACGCTCGATCGCTGTGTGGGTATAACAGGAACAGCTGGGATAAAAACGGCACCGCGGACCCAACATGGGGCTCAACGTCAGTTGGTACGCGCGGATGGTCCACATCAGGAGTTGGCGCATAGCTCTACCATCGCCGCGCGACGTTTTTCCAGTGTCGCTCGAGGCTCGAGCGCAATTCTTTTGCGCCAGCCAGACGCGCAGCGTCGCGCGCTGACACAGTCACGTCCACCGGCGGCAAATCGTGTTGATTCAAGCGAAAGGATTCTCGCGCGAGGCGCTTGATGCGGTTGCGCGCCACGGCCGTCCCAAAAGTGCGCGTCGCAATGGCCAGCCCTAGGCGCGGACAGTGTTGATCATTGGGAAGAACCGAGAGGCTGAAGTACGCATCGGAGGATTTTTTGCCGCGCTGTCTTACAGCTCGGAATTCGGACGGCTGGTGCAATCGCTTGCGCGGCTCGAACATCAGCCTCTTGGTCAAATGGGTGTCGCTGGAAAGTTCCTGCGCGATCAGGGACAGAGGCGCTTACGGCCTTTCGCGCGGCGGCGAGCCAGCAACCGACGGCCGCTCTTGGTGGCCATACGCGCTCGGAAACCATGCGTTCGGGCTCGATGCAAATTACTGGGATTAAAAGTACGTTTCATGGCGCAACTTCAGGCAAAAAGTACGGCGCAAATCAATGAACTGCGAGATTTGCGAAAGGCGGCAAGGGTACTGAGCAAGCACGGATGTGTCAATAGACGCACCGGCAACTTGGAGCTAGACTCCCTGCCCTTTCGTTTATTCTGCCCCATTGCCGCAATCTAGGAGAGCGCTCTTGCCGGAGTCGCTATGGAACCGCTGTCTGCGCGTGCTCGAGAGCGAACTCCCGATGCAGCAGTTCAATACCTGGGTGCGGCCCCTGCAAGCCATTGAACGGGACGGACAATTGCGTCTGCTTGCCCCCAATCGCTACGTGATCGAATGGCTTGGCGAGAACTCGCTGCCGCGCATTCGAGAGCTGGTCCATGCATTCGCCGAGGGTACGGCGCCCGACCTGGTCCTCGACGTGGGCACGCGCGCGGGCGTGGTGCCGAGCGTTGCACCGGTGAACGGGGCGGCAGACGCCGCCAATCAGGCGGCGGCGCGGTCGCGTCGCTTGGCGCCCGTGGTGCTCGGCGGCAGGATCAATCCGGATTTTACCTTCGGCAGTTTCGTCGAAGGCAAAAGTAATCAGCTCGCCAAGGCAGCCGCCATTCAGGTGGCCGGCAATCCTGGCAAGGCCTATAACCCCTTGTTCATCTACGGCGGGGTGGGTTTGGGCAAGACTCATCTGATGCACGCCGTGGCGAACAAGCTCCGGGAGCGCAATTCCGAGGCCCGCCTTGCGTACGTGCATAGCGAACGGTTTGTCGGCGACATGGTGAAGGCGTTACAGCACAACACCATCAACGACTTCAAAACGGCCTATCGGTCGTTGGATGCGCTGATGATCGACGACATTCAGTTTTTCGCCGGCAAGGAACGGTCGCAGGAAGAGTTTTTTCACACCTTCAATGCGCTTTTGGAGAGCCAGCAGCAAGTCATTTTGACTTGCGACCGGTACCCCAAAGAGGTGGATGGCCTCGAGGAACGATTGAAGTCGCGCTTCGGTTGGGGATTGACGGTAGCCATCGAGCCGCCCGAGCTGGAAACTTGCGTTGCGATTCTGATGAGCAAGGCGGCCATGTCCCATGTGGATTTACCGGAGGAGGTCGCGTTTTTCGTTGCCAAGCGCATACGCTCCAACGTTCGCGAGTTGGAAGGCGCCTTGCGGCGCGTGGTGGCCACCTCACACTTTACAGGGCGTCCGATCACGCTGGAATTCGCCAAGGAGGCCTTGCGCGACTTGCTGGCGCTCCAAGAAAAGTTGGTGACGGTGGAGAACATCCAAAAAACCGTAGCGGAATACTACAAGATCCGTATCGCGGATTTGTTGTCCAAGCGGCGCAGCCGCTCCATCGCCCGGCCGCGGCAGGTTGCCATGGCCCTTGCCAAAGAATTGACCAATCACAGCCTGCCGGAGATCGGCGATGCATTTGGCGGTCGCGACCACACCACCGTGCTGCACGCTTGCAGGCGCGTCAAGGAGTTGCGTGAGACGGAGCGGCGGATCGGCGAGGATTATATGAACCTGTTGAGAACCCTGGCTGGATAGGGGAGTAGAAGCTGTGCATGAAACTGTGGATAAAGATATGCACAGGTCGCGGACAGCTTGCGAACGCCGCGCCGACAGGCATCCGGTAGGTTTTCGACGCCAGCAACCCATTGTTTATTTAAGACATTTAAGCGTTATACAGTAAAGCGTGCGGCCTCATAATCATAGTAATAATCTTGTTTTAAGAATCTAGATCTAAGAATGTCAGGCGGGTACCCCCATGAAATTGACGGTTGAGCGTGAGAAATTATTGGCGCCTCTGCAGGCGGTTATCGGGGTGGTGGAGCGCCGCCAAACCATGCCGGTGCTGGCGAACGTGTTGCTCGGAGTGCGCCAGGGGCAGTTGTCGATTACCGCCACGGACCTGGAGGTTGAGTTGGTGGCCGCTACCGACGTCGCGGTTCAGGAGGCGGGCGACATTACGGTGCCCGGCCGCAAATTCCTGGACATTCTGCGGGCCTTGCCGGAAAAGGTGCCGGTTGCGCTTGGATTGGAGGGCGAGAAGGTCGTCATCAAGGCGGGCCGCAGCCGATTTAGTTTGGCGACGCTGCCGGCCGCTGAATTCCCGGTGATCGATGACATCAATGCCCAGCAGACCGTCCAGATCCCGCGCAAGGAATTGCTGCGGCTCCTGGAAAAGACCCACTTTTCGATGGCGCAGCAGGACGTGCGTTATTACCTGAACGGCATGCTGCTGGAAATCGATGCGATGTCGCTGCGTGCCGTCGCCACCGATGGTCACCGGCTGGCACTGTGCGAAACGGCGCTGGCGGCGAAGGCGAAAGCCGCGCAGCAAGTTATCGTCCCACGCAAAGGAGTGTTGGAATTGCAGCGCGTGCTGACCGCCGAGGGCACGGCCGATTTAGCTATCGGTACAAATCATGTTCGCGCGCAGATCGGCGATGTTCGCTTCACTTCGAAGCTCATTGACGGTCGGTTTCCGGAATATTCACGGGTGATCCCAGCCGCCGCCGCGCACGCGATCCGCGCGGACCGCGACATTTTGCGCCAGGCGCTGCAGCGCACCGCAATCCTGTCGAATGAAAAATATCGCGGGATCCGCATCACCGTGAAGAGCAATATGCTGACGGTTCAGGCGCACAACCCCGAACAGGAAGAGGCTGAGGAGGAGATCGAGGTGTCGTACGAGGGCAGCGATCTCGAGGTGGGGTTCAACGTGAACTACCTTCTGGACGCGCTATCGGCCATTGACGGTCAAGAGGTCGAATTGGGCCTGACGGATAGCAATAGCAGCTGTTTGATTCGCTCTCCGGGCGACGCCACGGCGCGCTACGTCGTCATGCCCATGAGGCTTTAGCGGCCATGACCTTGCGGCGGGTGCAGGTATCCGATTTCAGGTGCCTGCACTCCACCGAGCTTTGCTTAGATCCCAAATTTACGCTGGTCAGCGGTCCCAACGCGTCGGGCAAAACCAGCCTCCTCGAGTCCATCTACGTGCTTGGCCGCGGTCGATCCTTCCGCACTCGCCGGCTCGACAATTTAATCCGGGCCGGTGCTGAGCGTTTTGTGATCTTCGGTGAGGTCGATTTGCCGGAACGGCGCGTGGGTGTCGGGGTCGAGGGTTCTGCGCAAGGGATGCGCGCAAAAATGGCGGGCGAGCGCGTCGCTTCGCTGGCCGAACTCGCCGCGGTGCTGCCCGTGCAGAT
>JALYHU010000216.1 GCA_030776345.1 Pseudomonadota bacterium
GCCCTCGACTTCGTCGAACGCGTGGAGGCGACGCTCGCGACCATGAATCGTCTCGAGCGGTTTCGCGGTCATTTCTACAATTGGTACGACACGCGCGACTTGCGGCCCTTGGACCCGCGATACGTATCTGCAGTGGACAGCGGCAATCTGGCGGCCCACTTGATCGCACTTGCGGGCGCGTGCCGCGGCTGGGGCGATCTGCTGCTCCTACCCGACCAGTGCTTTCGCGGCGTCCGCGATTCTTTGAATCTCGCGCGTGAAGCACGCCGAGGGTTGCCCGACGACCGCAGGATGCATGCCACGTCACGGGATCAGATCGATGCGGCGATCGCCGCTCTCGACGCGGCACTCGACCACGCCGAGGCCGCGACCACGGACATGGCGACTCGCCTGCGGACTCTCACCCCCCTCGCGGCGACGCTGGCCGACATAGTCAGATCCCTGGAAGGGGAGTGGGGCGAGGACGGGGGCGGCGATCTGCTCTTCTGGAGCGAAGCCACGCAACGCTCCATGGAAAGTTGGCGCCTGGATGTCATGCAGACGGAGGGTTCGTCTCGGAGTCTGAAGAAGCGTCTGGCGCTGATCGAAACGACGGCGCGCGGGATGGCCGAAAGTATGCAGTTCGGCTTCCTGTTCGATCAGCAACGCCGGCTGCTCTCCATTGGGTGCACAGCGGACGGCACGCTCGACTCCAACTGCTATGACCTGCTTGCTTCCGAGGCGCGCCTCGCGAGTTTCATCGCGATCGCAAAGAACGACATTCCGGCGCGTCACTGGTTCCGGCTCGGGCGGTCCGTCACACCCCTCGGAAAGGGGGCTGCGCTCATTTCGTGGTCAGGCTCGATGTTCGAGTACCTCATGCCGTCGCTCGTGATGCGCGCGCCGGGCGGAAGCTTGCTGGAGCAGACGAGCCGCCTGATCGTCCAGCGGCAGATCGGCTATGGTACCGAGCTCGGTATCCCGTGGGGAATTTCCGAATCCGCCTACAATGCGCGCGACCTGGAGTTCACCTACCAGTACTCAAACTTCGGTGTCCCCGGCCTGGGACTCAAGCGCGGCCTGAGCGAGAACGCCGTGATCGCGCCGTACGCCACCGGACTTGCGGCCATGGTCGATCCGGAGGGTGCCATGCGCAATTTCGAGCGGCTCGCCGCCATCGGTGCCCGCGGCCGATACGGATTTCACGAGGCGCTCGACTACACTCGCTCGCGGCTTCCGGACGGCGCCCAGGTGGCGATCGTCAAGGCGTACATGGCGCATCACCAGGGAATGACGATCGTGGCGATCGCGAACGTCCTGCTCGACGGCAAGATGCGCGCACGATTTCATGGCGAGCCGAGCATACAGGCGACGGAATTGCTGTTGCAGGAGCGCGCGCCGCGCGATGTGTCGGCCGTTCATCCCAGGGCGGAGGAAGTGAAAACGGCCGCGCCACTCACCGACACGCGGCTCCCCGAAGTGCGCCGTCTGCACAGCGCTCACGATGCCGCGCCGCAGACGCATCTGCTCTCGAACGGGCGCTACTCGGTGATGATTACCAGCGCCGGCTCGGGTTACAGCCGCTGGCGCGATATCGGGGTGACCCGCTGGCGGGAAGACGTCACGCGGGACGACGCGGGAAGCTACCTCTACCTCAGAGATATCGAAAGCGGCATGGTATGGTCGGCGGGGTATCAGCCGAGCGGCGTCGAGCCTGACACCTATCAGGTTACCTTCACCGAGGACCGCGCAGAATTCATTCGCACCGATGCTGCCATCACGACGACTCTGGAGGTCGTCGTATCGCCCGAGGACGACGCCGAAGTAAGACGCCTGTCGATCGCCAATACCGGGCATCGAGACCGGCAGATCGAGGTCACGTCCTATTCGGAACTCGTACTCGCGCCGCCCGCAGCGGATGCGGCACATCAGGCCTTCCTGAAGCTCTTCGTGCAAACGGAGTATGTCCCCAAGCTGAACACGCTGCTCGCAACGCGCCGCAAGCGCACGCCCGATGAACCCGACATCTGGGCGGCTCAACATGCGGTCGTGGAAGGCACCGTGTTGGGCGAGTCGGAAGTCGAAACCGACCGGGCGCGTTTTCTGGGTCGCGGCCGGGAAACCCGATCGCCCCTTGCCGTGGTGGATGGGCGGCGCTTGTCCAACACCGTGGGAACGGTGCTCGATCCCGTATTCGCGCTGCGTTATCGACTCGAGGTGCCCGCCGGCACGACCGCACGAATAGCCTTCTGGACCGCCGTCGCGTCGTCGCGCGCAGGCGTGCTCGATCTGCTCGACAAGCACCACGAAGCCAACTCGTTCGTGCGCGCGGCCACTCTCGCCTGGACACAGGCGCAGGTGGAGTTGCGCCACCTTGGAATCGACTCCGCCGAGGCGGGTTTGTTTCAGCGCCTTGCAGGCCATCTGCTCTACGCACACGCGTCGATGCGGCCGCCTTCCACCACGATACGCGGCGGCAGCGGTCCGCCCGCAGGGTTGTGGGCTCAGAGAATCTCCGGCGATGTTCCGATTCTGCTCCTGCGGATCGACGCCGTCGAAGACATTGCCATCGCTCGGCAGGTGCTGCAGGCGCATGAATACTGGCGAATGAAGGGGCTTGCGGCGGATCTGGTGATCCTGAACGAACGCGCGGCGTCCTATGTGCAGGATCTGCAGAACGCGCTGGAAACGCAGGTGCGAATGAGCCAGTCACGACCACAGCCGGGCGCCCACATCGTGCGCGGTTCCGTGTTCGTGCTTCGCTCGGACCTCATTTCCGAACAGACGCGCACACTGCTGTCGGCCGTGGCGCGGGTCGTGTTGGTGGCGCGTCGCGGCGACCTCGCCGATCAGCTCGATCGCGTGCGCAGGCCAGCCGCGCCGATCTTGCTGCCGGCGAGGCGCATGCCGAAGACCGAGGCGCCGGCGGGCGCTGCGGCGGCGCACGATCTCGAATTCTTCAATGGACTGGGAGGGTTCGGCGCGCAGGGCCGCGAATACGTGACGATTCTGGGCCCGGGACAGTCGACACCGGCACCGTGGATCAATGTCATCGCCAACCCGCGTTTTGGATTTCAGGTCGCCGCCGACGGCAGCGGCTTCACCTGGGCCCTCAACAGCCGAGAACACCAGCTCACGCCGTGGTCGAACGATCCAGTCGCCGACCGTCCGGGCGAAGTGCTGTATGTGCGTGATGAGGAGACCGGCGACGTGTGGGGAGCGACGGCCGCGCCGATCCGCGATCCGGGCGCGACCTACGTCGCACGGCACGGCCAGGGCTACAGCAAATTCGAACATTCCGCACGCGGCATCGAGCTGGATCTGCTCATGTACGTCGCGATGGACGACCCCATCAAAATCTCCCGCTTGAAGATCCGCAACATCTCGCAGAGTGCGCGACGACTTTCGGTCACTGCGTATGCCGAATGGGTGCTCGGCTCATCGCGCGGGGCGGCGGCGCCGTTCATCCTGACCAACCTCGATCCGGATACCGGGGCCGTGTTCGCCCGCAATCCGTGGGACGCCGCCTTTGGTAGTCGTATCGCCTTCGCGGACCTGGCAGGGCGGCAGTCGCAGTGGACCGCGGACCGAGGCGAATTTCTCGGACGCCATGGTACGCTCGACATGCCCGCCGCATTGGCCTTGGGAGCGACCTTGTCCGAACGAGCGGGCGCCGGTCTCGATCCGTGCTGCGCTCTGCAGACCGGGCTCGTGCTGGAGGCGGGCCAGACCGCGGAGGTCGTCTTCTTCCTGGGTGAAGCGGACGACGCGTCGGCGGCGCAGTCGCTGCTCCATCGTTACCGCAATGCGGATCTCGACGCGGTGTTTCGAGAAGTCATCGAGCATTGGGAGCACGTTCTGGGCGCAGTGCAGGTGAAAACGCCGGACCGCTCTCTGGACATCATCCTCAACCGCTGGATGCTCTATCAGGCGCTGGCCTGCCGCATCTGGGCGCGCGCCGCTTTCTATCAGGCCAGCGGCGCCTACGGCTTTCGCGATCAGCTACAGGACGGAATGGCGCTGGCCATTGCGCGGCCGGACCTGACGCGGGAGCATTTGCTGCGCGCCGGCGGGCGGCAATTCATCGAGGGAGATCTGCAACATTGGTGGTTGCCGCCGGTCGCCGCCGGATCGACCGGACAGGGCGTTCGCACGCGCATCAGCGATGACGTGGTGTGGCTCGCTCATTGCGCCATCCAATATATCGATACGACGGGGGACGCGGCGGTACTCGACGAGAAGATTCCGTTTCTCGAGGGTCGGGCGCTGCAGCCGCAAGAGCATGACGCGTTCTTCATGCCCGGTATCTCGGAGGAAGCCGCGACGCTTTTCGAACATTGCGCACGAGCGCTCGATCATGGGCTGCAAACCGGAGAGCACGGGCTGCCGTTGTTCGGAACCGGCGACTGGAACGACGGAATGAACCGCGTAGGCGAGAAGGGCAAAGGCGAAAGTGTCTGGCTTGGATGGTTCCTGCAAGCGACACTGGTGTCGTTTGCGCCCGTGGCCGCTGCGCGCGGCGAGCATGCTCGCGCAACCAAATGGCTCAGCCATGCGGCTGCGCTGCAGGGGTCGCTCGAGCAGGCGTGGGACGGCGACTGGTATAGGCGCGGATACTTCGATGACGGAACGCCGCTGGGATCCGCCTCGAGCGTCGAGTGCCGCATCGACTCCATCGCCCAGTCCTGGAGCGTTATTTCCGGAGCGGCCGACCGCGACCGTGCGGCGCGGGCCATGGCCAACGTGGACAGTCAACTCGTCCAGAACGACACCGGTCTCGTGTTGCTCTTCACCCCGCCTTTCGATCTCATCCCGCACGATCCGGGCTACATCAAGGGGTATCCGCCCGGCATTCGAGAAAACGGCGGTCAATACACGCACGCCGCCACCTGGGCGGTGATTGCACACGCCATCCTCGGGAACGGAACGCAGGCCGCAAAGCTGTTTTCGCTTCTCAATCCAATCAGCCACACGGGCACTCGCGCCGATGTGCAGCGTTACAAGGTCGAGCCGTATGTCGTGGCCGCCGACGTCTATTCCGTGGCGCCGCATGCGGGCCGTGGCGGCTGGACCTGGTACACGGGCTCGGCGAGCTGGATGTACCGCGCCGGTCTGGAGTGGATACTGGGATTCCGGGTGCGGGCAGGCAAACTGGTACTGACACCGTGCATTCCCGCCGAGTGGCCGCGCTTCGACATCACTTTCAGGTACAGGTCGGCGCGCTACGAGATCGTAGTCGAAAACCCGCATCGCGTGAGCCGCGGCGTCGCTCATATCGAAGTGGATGGCAAGAAGGTGCCGGTCGGCGAAGGTCATGTCGTACTCGCCGATGACGGACGTACGCACGAGATACGGGTGGTGATGGGCGA
>JALYHU010000217.1 GCA_030776345.1 Pseudomonadota bacterium
CGATAAAATAGTGCGCCGCAAAAGAGATGTCATGACCTTTCGCACCACATGGCGGACGCCGGCGAGCGTCCTTGGGCCCGCGACGGGCTGGATGCAGGCCCCCTAAAACCGCAGGCCCCCGTCGAGCTCGATACAGCGGCCGGTGAAAAAGTCGTTATCGAATATGAACGATACGGCGTGCGCGATTTCCTCAGGCTGCCCCAAGCGCTTCAACGGCACCGGCGCTGTGAGCTTGTCCAGCACCTCCGGCCGCATGGACGTGAGAATCTCCGTGCGGGTGAAGCCGGGTGCAACCGTTCCGACGCGGATGCCGTAGCGCGCAAGCTCCTTCGCCCAGACCACGCCCATGGATTCAACCCCGGCCTTGGCCGCGCTGTAGTTGGTTTGGCCGGCGTTACCGACGCGCGAGATGCTCGAAATACTGACGATCACGCCACCGTTGCCGCATTCGATCATGTGTGCCGCGGCCTCGCGGGCGCACAAAAATACACCGGTGAGATTGACGCCGATGACCGAGTTCCATTGCTCCATCGTCATGCGAGCGACCGGAACCCCGTCTTTCACCTTCACCAGCAGCCCATCGCGCACGATGCCGGCATTGTTGACGAGCCCGTCCAAGCGGCCGAAGTCGGCCGCCACGCGTGTCATGGCGGCGCATACCTCCTCTTCGTCGGCGACATTCACCCGGTAGAGGCGAGCCTGCACCGCCTCGGCCGTGCATAGGCTGGCCGTCTCCTCGAGGTCGGCGGTATTGAGATCGAACAGAGCGACATTTGCGCCTTGACGGGCCAGCCGGTGCGCAATCGCACGACCGATGCCGCGTCCCGCGCCGGTCACCACGACGGTTTTATTACGAATATCCATGAAAATTCACTTACCTTCTTTTGCGCCGCCCGGCGGCTCATGAGGGTCGGCGCTCGCGGGGCGGCTGGGTTGTGCTGCGCTGCCACCGAATGCACTGCGGGTGGCGGCCTGCAGTTGCTCCCAAATTTCCATGTTCTTGCGTGCCAGATCCGTCAATGGCGCGAACGGTGCCTGGATTGCTTTGGCCATTTCCGCCTGAAGTGCCTCATGCTGGCCCAACATCGTGGTAAACGCCTGCTCCAGATAGCGGCTGAGCAGGGCCCGCGTCGGTCCACCATAGAGGCGAATGATCATTTCCAGCAACTCGCAGCCCAGCACCGGCGATCCGAACTGTTCTTGCTCGCTGATGATCTGCAGCAGCACCGCGCGCGTCAGGTCCTTGCCGGACTTGTCATCGACTACCTTGATTTTCTCCCCCGCCACGACGAGTTGCCGCAAATCATCGAGCGTGACGTGGCGGCTGTCGGTTGTGTCGTACAGGCGTCGATTCGAGTATTTTCTGATGAGGCGTTCTTGGGGCATTGTTCTGGTCCGGCACCGGTAGCACGCTCAGTATCTTCGCATTGCACAACCGCTGTAACGTTACGATGATTATATATCAATGATGCGCAATAATTCCTCCATAATTAACAACAACTTATATGTCAAATGATGCTGTCATAAGTTCGCGCCGGGCGCCCCGCCACGCTATTTTGCACTGCGTTTGGAGAGCGGCGTGAAGGATGATTTGCGGGGTGCCGTCGGACCGCTGCTCGATTCCGTCGAGCGCTTCACGACCGCCGCGCGGAAATACCTCGAAGACGCTACCCGTACCGTGGCATCGGCTTCGGTCTCTGGTGCGGGTGGGGGTGCAACGGCATCGGCCGCCGAGGCGGCGCGTACCTTCAGCGATTTTCTGCGTGTCCACTCGATGGCGTATTTTAAAATCCCCTGTAGCGATGACTTCGGTGCCGGCACCGCCGATCTCATGACAGCGGCCCCCCTGTTCGACATGCCGGCATTCGGCCCAACCCGCGAACTACAGCAGCGCTCGCAGCGCACGGCGGAGGCCGGCCGGCGCATGGGAGACGCACAGCGTCGGCTGCAATTATTGTGGTCCGACGCACTGCGCGACGCTGCCACAGCCTTTGCAGCCCGGCTCGAAGTACCGCCACCGGCCACGAAGAGCGACGTATTGCGCAGCCTCTACGACGCTTGGATCGACTGCGCGGAGGAAGCCTACGGGCGCATTGCGCGCAGCGATTCCTTTTGCGACGCGCTTGCGGACCACGTCAATGCAAGCAGCGAATGGCGCGCGGAAATCCGGGCGAGCGTAGAGCATTGGGCGAAAACGCTCGATCTCCCGACGCGCAGCGAACTCAATTCCCTCAACCGGCGGCTACATTCGGCAGAGGCCCAGTTGCGTTCGCAGGGCACCCCGGGTTTCGATACAGCGCCCGCCGCGGCAAGCCCATGCGCCGCGGGTTGTTCTCCGAGGGACCTCGTGTGGCAGCGGGGAAAACTCCGCCTCTATCGTTATCGGCCCCTGGAGTCAGCCACGCGGGCGTCGCGCGCCATACCGCTGCTCATCGTTTATGCCCTGGTCAACCGGCCCTACATGCTGGATTTGCAGCCGGATCGCTCGCTCATCCGCGGCCTGTTGGCGGAGGGCTTGGACGTCTATCTGGTCGACTGGGGTTACCCCGATGGGGCGGACCGGTTCACCACGCTCAGCGACTATATCGACGGGCTGCTCGCGGACTGTGTCGAGCGTGTCCTCGACACGCACCGGGTGGAAGCGCTGAACCTGCTCGGCGTGTGTCAGGGCGGCGTATTCAGCCTGTGTTTCTCCGCGCTGCATCCGCGGCGCGTGCGCAATCTGGTCACCATGGTCACGCCGGTGGATTTTCATACGCCTGGGGACTTGCTGTCGAAGTGGGTGAGGAAAATCGATGTCGCAGCATGGGTAGGCAATGGCAACGTGTCGGGCGACGCGCTGAATCAGCTGTTCCTGTCGCTGATGCCGTTCCGCCTGGGGCACCAGAAATACGTGGATTTGCTCCTGGGCAGCTCCGATCGGGCGCGCCTCGAGACGTTCATGCGCGTCGAACAGTGGATATTCGACAGCCCGGACCAGGCAGGCACTGCGTTTCACGAGTTCGTGACTTGGTTCTACCGCGAGAATCGCCTGGTCCGCAACCAGCTCGACATTGCCGGTCGCAAGGTCGATCTGCGCACCCTGGAGCTGCCGCTGTTGAACCTGATCGGAACCAAAGATCATCTGGTGCCGCGCGATGCCTCCGCCGCGCTGCACAGCCTGGTCGGAAGCACCGACTACACCATGCTCGAATTCGATCTGGGGCACGTCGGCATGTACATCAGCGCGAGTGCGCAACGACAAGTGCCTGCGGCGATTGCACACTGGCTCGCGTCGCGCTGATATCACATATACATGCCGCCGTTGACGTTGATCTGCTGACCCGTGATGTAGTCGCCGTCCGCGGCCAGAAACAGCACCGCCCTTGCAATTTCTTCCGGCGTACCGAAGCGTCCCATGGGTATGCGCCCCTGGATCTGAGACCGTATCGGTTCCGACACCTTGGCCAACATGCTGGTCTCCGTGAATCCGGGGGCCAGCGCATTGCAGGTGACGTTGTACTTGGCGAGCTCTATTGCCGCGGTCTTGGTGAAAGCAATGATTCCGCCCTTACTCGCGGCGTAGTTGGCTTGCCCGAAATTGCCGGCTTGACCGACGAACGAACTGATATTGATGATCCGTCCATATTTCTGTTCGATCATCATCGGCATGACGGCGGTGACCCCGAAGTAACAGGCGTTGAGATTGGTGTTGAGGACGGCGACCCAATCGTCGTCGGTCATTTTACGCAGCGTCTTGTCGCGCGTGATGCCCGCGTTATTGACCAAAATATCGAGTCCGCCCCAAGTCTGGGTGACTTTCTCGATCATCGAATTCCAGGTCGAGCGCGCTCCCACGTCGCCTTGAAGAAGCAGGGTCTTGCGACCCAGGCTTGCCAACTCATCCGCCAGCGAGTTCGCCGCGCTCTCACTCGACTGATAGTTGATCGCGATATCGGCGCCCTCGCCTGCGAGTGCTTGGGCGATCGCCCTGCCGATGCCTTTTGCGCCCCCGGTTATCAATGCCCGTCGTCCAGCTAGCCTGTCCATTGAAGTTCTCCCCAAGTTGTCCGTCGTACTTGGTCGCTCACGAAGAGTGATACGCGCATTGTCGGTGGAAAGTCAACAAAGTATCGCCGCCGGTTCAGATATCAGGACAGCGTGATGCTGACGGGGCAATGGTCGCTGCCCATTATCTCTGAGTGGATTCCCGCAGCTGTCACCGAGTCGCGCAGGGCTGCGGAAACCAGAAAATAATCGATTCTCCACCCCACATTGCGGGCTCGCGAATTTGCGAAATTGCTCCACCACGAGTAATGTCCGTTTCCTTGAGTGAACAGCCGAAAGGTATCTACGAATCCCGCGTCTACCAGATTTTGGAAACCTCGCCGCTCTTCGTCCGTAAAGCCTTTCTTGCCGCGATTCGGCTTCGGGTTCGCAAGATCGAGCTCGGTGTGCGCCACATTCAGGTCGCCGCAAAAAATGACGGGCTTTCGCAACTCGAGCTGCTTGCAATAGGCGAGAAAGGCGGGGTCCCAATGCTTGAAGCGCAGCGGCAACCGGCTAAGATCGTCCTTCGCGTTGGGCGTGTACACCGTGACCACGAAGAAGTTTTCGAATTCGGCGGTGATGACGCGGCCCTCCTCCGCGCTGTCGCGCTGCAATTCGTCGGCAAAGCTGAATCGCTGCGCAAAATCCTGCGGATAGCCGTTGATGACGGCCACCGGTTTCTGCTTCGAAAAAATGGCCGTGCCCGAATAGCCCTTCTTGGCCGCTGAGTTCCAATGCTCGTGATACTCTGGCAGGTCGATTTCGATCTGCCCGCGTTCGGCCTTGGTTTCCTGGAGACAAAGGATGTCCGGTTGATGCTGCTGCAGGAACGACAGGAACAGCCCTTTTCGATGCACGGCACGAATGCCGTTCACGTTCCAAGAATAGATTTTCAAAGATTCCAGCCTCCGCCCAGCGCCGTGTGTACCGGACTCTTTTGCCCGCGCACCCGTTCGGGCGGACTCGGGTCGTCCGGAACGATGGAACGCAGTCGCATCGTCGCAAACTCTACGAACGCCGCTACCGCCGTGGGGATCTGCTGACGACTGGGAAGGACGATGTTCAAGTCGGCCCCATCGCGTCGATAATCCGGCAGCACATGGACGAGGCGGCCGGTACGCAGGTCCGACATGATGAGTATGGCCGGGAGCAAAGCGATCCCCAAGCCGGAAAGGCAACACTGCATCAATATGCGCGTGCTGTTGGCGCTGAACCGACCGGAGACCTGCACTTCCTCGTCGCCTTCGGGACCTTGCAGAGTCCAGGTCACACGGGGGTGCCGGCTCGACACGGTGAGGCAATCGTGCTCGCGAAGTTCTTGCAGCGTGGAGGGTAGGCCGTGAGCTTGCAAATACCGCGGGCTCGCGACCAAGTTGAAATATTGCGACGCAATTTGGCGAAACACTGGATGGGTATCCCGCGAGCTGCCGCCGCGGATTGCCACATCGATACCTTCATCGATCAAATCGGCGCGCGCATCGTTCAACACGAAATCCAAGCGCACTTGCGGATGCAGGGCCAGGAATTCCGCCACCCAATCGATGCGGAACAAATCGAGAAAATCGGCCGGCGCGGCAATTCGAATCGAGCCGCTGGGTTTATCGCTGCGCTCGGCCAGATCCCTGCCTGCCTCCAGGACACCATCGACAGCCGCTGCGCAGCGCTCGAAAAAGGCAAGCCCCGCAGCGGTCAACGTGAGCTTGCGTGTCGATCGCTGCATCAAACGGGTGTCCAATGCGGACTCGAGCTGTCGGATCCGCCGGCTCAGCGTGTTCGGCGGCACGCTCAAGCGGCGCGCTGCCTCTGCGAAGCTGCGCGCCCGTACCACTTGCACGAACATTCGCACCTCGTTTAGATCGAGCATGTGATTAGATACATAGATGGCATAGTCTGATCCGATTATGCCAGCTAGTCTGAAAATTTACGGATGTTTATCCTTCCTGGATTGCTGCTGTCCCGTCAACGACTTGGAGATTTCCTATGGCAAGTGTTCTCGTTCTGTACTACTCCTCCTACGGGCACGTGGAGAGCATGGCCGAAGCGGTTGCCGAGGGAGCACGGTCGGCCGGCGCGACGGCGGACATCAAGCGCGTCCCCGAGACGACGCCGTTGGAAACGGCCAAGGCAGCGCATTTCAAATTGGACCAGGACGCACCGCTCGCTGCAATCGACGATCTCGCGAACTACGACGCCGTCATCGTGGGCAGTCCCACGCGCTTCGGCCGTATGTCCTCCCAAATGGCAAGCTTTCTCGACCAGGCCGGCGGCCTATGGATGCGCGGCGCGCTGCATGGCAAGGTGGGCGGCGCGTTCACATCCACTGCGACCCAGCACGGCGGCCAGGAAGTTACGTTGTTTTCCATCATCACCAACCTGATGCACTTCGGCATGACCATCGTCGGTCTTCCCTACAGCTACAAGGGCCAAATGACGCTCGATGAAATCGTCGGCGGCAGCCCCTACGGAGCGACCACCATTGCGGGCGGTTCCGGCCAGCGCCGGCCCAGTGAACTCGAGCTGGCGGGGGCTCGGCATCAGGGGATGCTGATCGCTCGAGCGGCGCAGAAGCTGTCCGCCAAATGAGCCCGCGCCTCCGTGAGGCTCGCTCCGCGGGTACTTCACGGACGGGGCCGCGACGGACGGGGCCGCGCGAGCGCCAAGGCGACGGTTAGCTCAGCGCGCAACTCTTATCGCGAGGACACGCGCCGCTGCGCGGGCAAATGACGCTGGCCGGCGAATCGAGAGCGTCGGCGATCCATGCAATGTTGAGCACGCGTGACGCGGCTCGAATATTGGCGGCAGCCTCCGCCGGTATCGTGCCGTCACCCCCGCCGAGTTTGCACGAACCGGCAACCGCGGCGACCACGCTGTCGCCGTCGAATCCCTGCGCCTCCAACGCAGGCACGAGGTCGACGCCAACCGAGAGCACGTGCAGTTCGTCGAGGGCGTCGCGCGTGAGCAGCGAATGACAGCAATACAGCCGGGCGCGCTTTCCGTCTTGCATGACCGATATCTGGGACTTCGGCTTTTGCATTGCCGCTGCGCAAGCCGGCGGTTCCTGCAACAATCGAAACACCGCCCACCTCGGGCAGGGATCCGAGACCAGGCTCATGTTTCCCCAAGGCAGCGGTATGCCGTTGCCGCGATAAACGGCGCGCAGGTAGCCAGGCGGATACGCATCGAAGAAATGCCAGTGCCGATACGGGGACACCGCCGTCATCCGGCGCATCACGACCGCCGGCGTGACACCGAGTTTGCGGCCGGCAGATACCTTGTGCGCCTCGCGTATCAAAAAACGGCGAAACGGAATTCTCGGGCATAGCAGCGCGCCGGCGAAAAAACTGCATTCGAAATCCCGCCAGGCGTACAGAACATCCTGCGCACCCATGCCGACGGCGGAACTCGAGGCGTCGCCCTCTGCCGACTGCATCACCACGTGCGGGGAAATGGCCCCGTCGCCGTTGTGCAGAACCTTGTGGCCGATGAAGAACGCCAGCTCATACTTGAGGCGCTCCTCTTGGTTGTGCAGACGCTGATTTACCAGTACCGTACCGGGCGCCTCGAATCGAGCACGAATCGTAGCGGCTCGCGGCGCCGTGTCGCCGTCGAACCACCGGATCTGCAGGCCGTGCCGCTTGCAAATCCCCAGCAACGCGTCGAGCGTCAGGGGCATCTCGCGTCCGCCGCATTCCTCGGCGGCCCGTTCTATATCGGGAAAATTGTTGTGGCGGGTCTCCTGCCACACGCGGATCAGCAATTGCGCGAACTGCCGCCCGGTGGTCCCGGTCTGTGTCAACAATTCGGGTAGGGCATTCTGCAGCAGCTCGTTGGAGAACAGGAAAGCGGGCTCCAGGGGCATGGCTTCGAGGCCACCGCGTTGGCGCTGCGCCGGCGCCGGCTCGACCTCGGTGTTCTCATCGAGGAACCAGCGCGAGTCCTTGCCGAAAATGCCCGACAACATGTCCAGCATCTGTGCGGAGGGCACGCGCTTGCCCGTCTCGACCATGCTTAGGTAGGACACCGACGGGGCCTGCGCGGCGTCGATCTGCACGCACCGGGCGGACAGCTCATCGAGCGTAAGGCCATTGCGTTTACGTAGCGAGCGCAGCTTCGCCCCGAGAAAATGTCCCTGCCGAATGAGTCCGGCCATGGAAACCTCGCTTGCATGTCTGTGAAATTCACATTGTGAAATTTCTATTGTGTAAATACTCGCCGCAAACACTTTAGTCTTCACTCCTGCCGCGAGCAAGTGCACCGAACTGAAGGGGACCGTAATGAGCGATCAAAAGAATTTGGACTCCCGCTGGCGCGGGATAGAACGTCCCTACAACGCCGCGGATGTGGCGCGATTGCGGGGCAGCGTGCACATCGAACATTCCCTGGCACGGCTGGGTGCCGAGAAGTTCTGGGATTTGTTGCATCGCGAATCCGTGGTTGCGGGCCTCGGGTGCATGAGCGGCAACCAGGCCGTGCAAAGCGTGCAGGCCGGCCTCAAGTCGATCTATTGTTCCGGCTGGCAAGTGGCCGGTGACGGCAATAGCGCCGGCGAGATGTATCCGGATCAGAGCCTGTATCCGGTGGACTCGGTGCCGAAGATGGTCGAACGCATCAACAACGCCTTGCTGCGAACAGATCAGATTCACCACATGAACGGCAAATCGCAGATCGACTGGATGGTGCCCATCATCGCCGATGCCGAGGCGGGGTTCGGCGGCAATCTCAATGCATTCGAATTGACCAAGGCGTTGATCCGGGCGGGTGCCGCCGGCGTGCATTTCGAGGATCAGCTGTCCTCGGCAAAGAAATGCGGCCATCTAGGGGGAAAGGTGCTGGTGTCGACGGGCGAGGCCATCAACAAGCTCGTGGCGGCGCGGCTCGCAGCCGACGTCCTCGATGTGCCCACCGTCGTCATCGCGCGCACCGATGCCGATGCCGCCGATTTGCTGTTGTCGGATCACGATCCGCGCGACACCCCTTTCATCACCGGCGAGCGCTCGAGCGAGGGTTTTTTCTACGTGCGCGCCGGCATAACCCAAGCCATCGCGCGCGGGCTCGCCTATGCGCCGTATTCCGATTTGATCTGGTGCGAAACCTCCAAACCCGACCTCGCCCAGGCACGACGTTTCGCCGACGAAATCCACGCCAAGTTTCCGGGCAAGCTGTTGGCCTATAACTGCTCTCCCTCCTTCAACTGGCAGGCCAATTTGAGCCCATCGACCATGAAGAGCTGGCGCGAAGAACTCGCCGCCATGGGGTACCGCTTCCAGTTCATCACGCTTGCCGGCTGGCATGCATTGAATTTATCCATGTTCGAACTGGCTTCCGCGTATTGCGAAAACGGCATGCTGGGATACTCACAACTGCAGCAGCGCGAATTCGGCCTGGAGAGCGCCGGCTATCGGGCCGCCAAGCACCAGGCATTCGTCGGCACGGGTTATTTCGACGCGGTGCAGACGGCCATCAGCGCCGGCGCGCATTCCACCGGCGCCATGCAGGGAAGCACCGAAGCAGAGCAGTTTACGGCAACCGCCGCGAGTCCTGCGGCGCGCTTCGCGACGCCGGCATAGCGCCCGGCATGCGCGCCGCGGCCGCCGACGATACCGCTCCCACGAAGCAATACGCGGCGGTAATCGCCGAACATTTCCGTTCGTACAACGACGAGTTCGGACGCATAACGCGGCGCGCGGCGCTCAACTTCCTGGCGGAGGATTGCCAGCGTGCGCAGCTCGACGCAGTAGCGCGCATCGAACTCTACGACGAGCGCGTCACGCGCTGCGTCGCCGCCGTCGGCGCAATGTTGCAGAGCCTCAGAACCGATGTCGCGCTCTGGTCCGAGATGAAGCGGGCCTACGAGATGTTGGTGGCGCGGCGGCCCGACAGCGACTTCTATCGCACGTTCTTCAATTCCGTCAGCCGCGAATCATTCGGTACCGTCGGCGTGAATGCCGACGTGGAATTCTGCGCCACCAACGTGGGGCGTGCTTGCGGCGCCGTGCCCATCCGCGTGTACCGGATAGGCGCCTCATTGCCCGGCGCCGTGCGTGACATAATCGCAGATCTACCGTTCGGCGCGGCCATCAGCGGTCAGGATGCTGCCGTCCACCGCATCAGTGCGGAAATCGGGCGCTACTTCGAATCCGGACGGCAGAGCGCAACGCCCGAGTCCGTGGAGTTGATCGAACCCGTTTTCTATCGCGGCATGCTCGCGTTTGCCGTCGGCCGTCTCATGGGAGACAGTTCCATTACGCCGCTCGTCCTAGCGTTCAGCAACTCGGCGCGAGGCGTCCAGGTGGCCGCCGTTCTGTTGTCGCGCGCGGATGTGGGGTCGCTGTTCGGCTATGCGCGGTCCTATTTCCACGTCGACCTGCCGGTGGTCAGCGCCGCCATCACGCTGCTGCGCTCGTTCATGCCGCGCAAGCCCATCGACGAGTTGTACACGGTGCTGGGTCGAGCCAAACAAGGCAAGACGGAGCGCTATTTCGCGCTGCAGCGGCACTTGGGCACTTCCATCGATAGCTTCGTCCACGCCCCGGGAGAGCGCGGCCTGGTGATGATCGTGTTCACCCTCCCCTCGCACGATCTGGTGTTCAAAGTGCTTCGCGACCATTTCGGCGCACCCAAAACCAGCAGCCGTGCCGACGTCATCGAGCGCTATCAGTTCGTCTTCCGTCATGACCGCGCCGGCCGCTTGGTCGACGCCCAGGAATTCAAGCGTCTCTGCCTGCCGCGCGCGCGCTTCATGCCCGCCCTCGTGGACGAGTTGCTCAACGATGCGAGCCAGAGCTGCCGCATCGAGGGCGAGGACCTGATCATCGAGCACTGCTACATCGAACGGCGGTTGCAGCCGCTGAATCTGTTCCTGCGGGAGGCCGAACCGGCGGTCGCCGAGGCGGTCATCATCGACTACGGGAATGCCCTGCGCGATCTCGCCGCGAGCAACGTGTTTCCGGGAGATCTCTTGCTGAAAAACTTCGGCGTGACCAGCCACCGGCGCGTCATCTTCTACGACTACGATGAGGTGTGCCTCGTTACGGACTGCGTCTTCCGCGACCTGCCTCAGCCGCGCTGCGAGGAAGAGGAAATCAGCGCCGAACCTTGGTTTCATTGCGGCGCGCATGACGTCTTTCCGGAACAATGGCTGCCCTTTCTGTGCATTCCGCCGGCTTTGCGCGACGTGTTCCTGCAGCACCATGCGGAGCTTTTCACCGCAGCGTGGTGGCGCTCCCAAGCAGCGCAATCGGCCGATGGTCACCTATTTGCGCTGTCCGCCTCGCGCGCGGCGCCTGCGGCCTGAGGCCCGCCCGCCGCACGGAACCTCAGGGGTCTTCGCGGATCAACAACGCAACCGGAAACGCGAAGAACAAGTCCTGCGGACCGACGGCCCCTTGCAGCAGAGCGCCGGTGAAGAGGTTCTTCCATGTTCCCCGCGGCAAGGGCAGACGCGTATCTCCCCAATCGCCGCTTACGGTCATGGTGAAACGAGGCACCACGGCAATGAGGTTCTCGCCGCGCCGGAATGCCAACAGGTTGCCGAGATGCGCGCCCTGAGCGACCAGCGGCTGGTATTTGCTCTGATCCGAGAACTCCTCGGGTCTTTCCCGGCGCAACGCCAGCACCTGCGATATCAGCCACAGCTTCGGCAAGCCCGAATCCCAATCGCGCACCGCTTCCGCCGCCGGCAGTTGCGTGCAGCCGCGCACGAGCTTCGTCCGTAGATCGAAATCGACGGGCCGGCGATTGTCGGGGTCGACGAGGCTCAGATCCCAGAGTTCCGTCCCCTGATAAAAGTCGGGCACGCCCGGCACGACCATTTTGATGAGTGTCTGGGACAGGCTGTTGATGCGCCCCGGCAGGATGAGCGGCGCGATGAAGGCTTCCAGGCTTGCAATGAATTCCGGCGTCTGGAAAACGCCCTGGACGAAGCCGCGTATGTTTTCCTCATACCCCGTGTTCGGTTCGTGCCAAGAGGTTCTTATTTTGGCCTCTCGGCACGCCTTCAACATGTATTGCCAGCAGCGCTCCTCGCTGATGGGCCACGCGCCTATCAGGGTCTGATACAGCAGATATTCCGCATGCCGGTCGGGTGTGCGGTTCTTCCATGCCGGGGCGGTCATTTGCGACCATGCATGCAGCGCCTCCGACCAGCGATCAGGAATCTCCGACAGGACCGAGATTCGAGTCCGCACATCTTCGCTGCGCTTGTTGTCGTGGGTCGATGTCGCCAGCATGTTGTTCGGCCACCGTTCGCTCAAGTAGTGGCAAAACTCGTGAAATCGGTCGGCCGAAATTCCCACCAGCGACGGCTGAGCGCCCACTTCGTTGCACGACACCAACCGGTCGAAGCAGTAGAACGTCGTGTCCTCCACGCCCTTCGCCATGACGGCGGGCGCCAACTGCTGCCATTGCATCACGAAGTCGGTTTCGAGCTCGTCGAGGTGCGGTTTGGTGAATAGGGTCGAGAGGAAATCAAATGCCGCGCCATCGATCTCGGACGAGCCGATGCGCGCGCTTTGCACCGCTTCGGTCACTACGCGCCTGTCCTCGTCGTGAAATACGTCGGCCGTACGGTAGGTGCGATACACCGACAACGCAACTGTAACTCTCGCCAGCGCTTCGCGCAGGTGCCGAGGACTGATGTCGCGGGTGTGCCATCCGGCGCGTGCCGTCCTGATGGCAGCTACGCTCAACCGCTCGAGGTCGGCGGAAAACGTCGAGTCGATGATTTCGCGCTTCTTCTCGCGGACCAGCGCGGCGAAATTCACCGGATGACCCGTGAAATCCGAGTAAGTCGCTGTGAGTGCATCGAGCCGTTGATCGTCCATCCACAAGCGATTGACCTTCGCCAGAAAATCGTATCCCACGGTACCGTCGATGGGCCAATCGTCCATCAGCCGCTCGTCGTTCTCGAGTATCTTCTCGACATACACGCGGCCCTCGGGGAGCAACCGGCGCAGCCTCTTGAAATAGGTCAGCGGGTCGCGCAGACCATCGGGGTGATCCACACGCAGGCCGTCGACCTCGCCGCGCTCCACCATGGTTTCGATGCGCCCATGGGCGGCGGCCACCACGGGCGCCAATTCGGTGCGAATACCGGCAAGCGAGCTCACATCGAAAAAACGTCGATAGTTGGTGAGCTCGCCGGCCAGTTTCCAGCCGTGAAGCACGAAGAATTGCCGCTGCAGCAAGGCATCCAGCCGCTGCGGATCGCGGTCGATATGCTCGACGGCGTGTTGCAATCGCCCGCTGCCGCGGGCCTCGGCCAGCAATTCCTCCGCCCTGCCCGCATGCATCCGGTAGAGCTCGCGCTGCGCATCGTCGGGGAAGTTGCAGCTCGCCAGCCGCTCCAGTTCGGAAAAACACGTATCGCCGCCGGACTCGGCCGAAGACGAAAGCAGTCGTCCCCACGAGGCCGGCCCGAGCGGCCACGTGTCCTCGTAATGCTTCAAGCGGGGGCGGCCGTCCTTGATCTCCATCTTGAGTTCGCGGGCGGCGAGCGCCTCGCCGTAGGCCCGCGCCAGCGTGCACAAGTGGACTTGAAAGGGCTGATTCACCGATACCCGGATATCGAAGAAAGGGGCGTATCGGCTGAAGGGTCCATGCGCGAGTACGTCGTCCCACCAAGGATTGTGGTGGCTCGCCGACATGTGGTTCGGCACGATATCGAGAAGAATTTTTAGCCGGTTCGCCCGCGCGCTATCCACGAACCGCGCCCATGCCGCCTCGCCGCCGAGGTCCTCGCTGATGCGACTCGGGTCCGTGACATCATAGCCGTGGCGGCTGCCCGGGACGGCTTGCAGGCACGGCGACAGATAGACGTGGCTGATGCCGAGGTCGGCAAGGTACGGCAGAATGCGCCCGGCAGCGTCCAACGGGAAGTCCGCGTGCAGCTGCAAACGATAGGTGGCGACCCATTTACCGCTCATGGCTCAGCACGACGAACGATCGAGGCGCCATGTCGATGATCCGATTCCGCTTGACGACCTCCCGTTCCAACGGCAACTCCGGGCGCGCGGTATCGAACGCAACTTTCCAACCCGAATGATACAACTGGTACGAAATTCGAAATGCCACGGGTTCGTGATGCGAATTCAACAGCAAGAGGAAGTCCTTGTCTCGCGCGCATTGGCCCTCGCTGTCGCGAATTTCCGGCGCCATACCGTTGAGAAACATACCCAGCGTGCGCATCCAGCCGCCGTCTTCCCAATCCTTGGCTTCCATCCGTTTGCCGTCGGCTCGAAACCAGACGATGTTCTTGTCGGGGTGCACGACATCCGGATCGTTGTGATAGAAAGCGTAACGATGCAAATTCGGATGCTGTTTGCGATAGCGAATGACCCGCAGCGCAAATTCCAGGAAACTCGTTTCGCGGTCATTCAAGTCCCAGCGGTACCACGAGGCGGGGCCATCCTGGCAATAGGCGTTGTTGTTGCCCTCCTGCGTGCGCGAGAGTTCGTCGCCCCCGGAAATCATCGGACTTCCCTGGGCCAGCATCAATGCGCACCAAAAATTGCGCTTCTGCCTCTCCCGCAGTTCGACGATGGACGCATCGTCCGTGGGACCCTCCTCGCCGCAGTTCCAGGTGCAGTTGTCGTCCGCGCCGTCGCGATTGTTCTCGCCGTTGGCCTCGTTGTGTTTCTGCTCGTAGCTCACGAGGTCTTGGAGCGTGAAGCCATCGTGCGCCGTGACGAAGTTGATGCTGGCCGACGGCGGTCTGCGCGTGGTCTCGTAGAGATCAGCGCTGCCGGCCAGTCGGGTGGCGATCTCCGAATGAAGACCCATATCGCCCTTCCAATACTTGCGCACGGTGTCGCGATACTTGCCGTTCCATTCCATCCACCCCGTCGGAAAGTTGCCCACCTGGTATCCGCCTTCGCCCAGATCCCAGGGCTCGGCGATCAACTTCGTCGGCGCCAGCGTCGGGTCTTGGTAGATGGTGTCGAAGAAGGCGCCCAATTGATCGACGTCTTTGAGTTCGCGGGCCAGCGCGGACGCAAGGTCGAAGCGAAAGCCATCGATGTGCATTTCGGTGACCCAGTAGCGCAAACTATCCATCAACATCTGGATCGAATGCGGATGCACCATGTTCAGGGTATTGCCGCATCCGGTGAAATCCATGTAGTGCCGAGCATCGCCGGGAACCACTCGATAATAAGCCAAGTTATCGATGCCGCGAAACGACAGCGTCGGGCCCGAATGGTTGCCCTCGGCAGTATGGTTGTAGACCACATCGAGGATCACCTCGATGCCGGCGTTGTGCAGATCCTTTACCATTTTCTTGAATTCACGGACGGCATCGCCGGGCTCGCCGGGGTTGCTTGCATAACGAGGTTCGGGCGCGAAAAATCCGAGGGTGTTGTAGCCCCAATAATTGCGCAGCCCCCGCTCGATCAAATGACGATCGTCGACGAAATGATGCACCGGCATGAGCTCGATGGCCGTGATGCCCAACCGATGTAGATGGTTGATGACGGGCTCCGACGCGATTCCCGCATAGGTGCCGCGCAGCGCCGCCGGCACGTCGGGATGCAGCATGGTCATACCGCGCACATGAGCCTCATAGATGAGAGTCTCGTGCGCTTGATATCTGGGACGCGCCTCCCCGCTCCAATCGAATCGCGTATCGGCTACCGCCGCCAAGGGAGCGAACGGCCCGCTGTCGCGGTCATCGAAGCTCAGATCGCCGCTCGTGTCGCCCAACCGATAGCCGAACAGCTCATCCGCCCATTCGAGCTTGCGTCCGATGACTTTGGCGTATGGATCGAGCAACAGCTTGTTCGGATTGAAGCGCAACCCCATTTCGGGTTCGTAGGGGCCATGCACGCGATAGCCGTACAACTGGCCCGGTGCGACACCGGGAAGATAGATGTGCCACGCCCCGTTGGTTCTCTCGCGAATGCGCAAACGCTGTTCGTTTTGTCCCGCTTCGTCGAACAGGCACAGCTCAACGTATTCGGAGGCTTCCGAAAATAGCGAAAAATTGACGCCGCGCCCATCCCAGGTCGCGCCGCGAGGAAACGGGGACCCGGCAATCTGCCTATCGAGAGGCCTCTGCGAACGCTCGCGCTCGGCGAGGCCTCGCTCGTGGTGAATGAGAGTGTCCGCCACTAACAGTGTACGTACGAGCTCACGGCGTCTCGGCCGATGGGCGCTGCAAGTGGGCTGTCGTCTCTTTCCATAACCATCCTCTCGGCGACATTATTGATGCGGAACGGCGTGCGGCCGTAGGCGTATTCCCGCAGGAGCTGTCGGCTCTCCACCCTAGCGCGTGTAGGACGGCGACCCGGTGTCGTACCCATGGTCGGTTATGCCCGCTCGGCAGAGGCCGACCACGTCCAGCTCCTGATCTCGGGCATGTCCTCGCCGTGTTTGTTGATGTAATGCCGATGCTCGACGAGCTTGTCCTGGAGCTGCTGCTTGAGGTAGGCCCCCCGGCTGCCGGTCTTCGGCACGCGATCGATCGCATCGATCACGAGGTGGAAGCGATCGAGGTCGTTCAGCACCGCCATGTCGAAAGGGGTCGTGATGGTGCCCTCCTCCTTGTAGCCGCGGACATGCAGGTTCGCATGATTGCGGCGTCGATAGGTAAGCCTGTGAATCAGCCAGGGGTACGCGTGAAATGCAAATATGACCGGCTTATCCACCGTGAACAGCGAATCGAAATCGCCGTCGCTCAACCCGTGGGGGTGCTCGGTCTCGGGCTGCAGCTTCATCAAGTCGACCACGTTGACCACGCGAATTTTCAGGTCGGGCAAGTGTTGGCGCAGGATGGACACGGCCGCCAAGGTTTCGAGCGTCGGAACGTCGCCTGCACAGGCCATCACCACGTCCGGATCGCTCTCTTGGTCATTGCTCGCCCATTGCCAGATCCCGACGCCTTCGCTGCAGTGTTTTACGGCGGCCTCCATCGACAGCCACTGCGGCGCCGGATGCTTGGCCGCGATCACCACGTTGACGTAGTGCCGGCTGCGTAGGCAGTGATCCATGACGGAAAGCAGGCAATTCGCGTCGGGCGGCAGGTAGACGCGGACGACTTGCGCTTTCTTGTTGACGACCAGGTCGATGAAACCGGGATCTTGATGCGTGAAGCCGTTGTGATCCTGACGCCACACATGGGAGCTCAGGAGATAATTGAGCGAAGCGATTTTGGAGCGCCACGGCAATCCGGCCGTCACCTTCAGCCACTTTGCGTGTTGATTGAACATCGAATCGACGATGTGGATGAAGGCCTCGTAGCAATTGAAGAGGCCGTGACGCCCCGTGAGCAGATAACCCTCGAGCCAGCCCTCGCACTGATGCTCGCTCAGCATCTCCATGACTTGCCCGCTGCGTGCCAAGTATTGATCGTTCTCCGCGGTGGCCGCTTCCCACTGCCGATTCGTGGTTTGGAACACGGCTTCGAGGCCGTTCGACACGGTTTCGTCCGGACCGAAGATTCGGAAGTTGCGCTGCGTCGAATTCAGCTTCGCGACATCGCGCAGAAACGGTCCCAGGATACGGGTGTCGCCGATGCCCTGGGCGCCCGGCACCGCGACATCGACGGCATAGTCGCTGAAGTCCGGCATGCGCAGGGCGCGCAGCAGCTTCCCGCCGTTGGCATGGGGATTGGCGCCCATGCGCCTTTCGCCGCTCGGCGCCAGCGCAGCCAATTCTTGGCGGAGGCGTCCTGCAGAGTCGAAGAGTTCGTCCGGCCGATAGCTGCGCAGCCATGCTTCGAGCTGTGCGAGGTGCTCCGGATGTTTTGCCAGATCCGACAACGGTACTTGGTGGGATCGGAACGTTCCCTCGTTGGGCAAGCCATCCACCAGCTTGGGACCGGTCCACCCCTTGGGTGAACCGAAGACGATCATCGGCCAGCGCGGCCGCTCGGTATTTCCACCCGTACGCGCGTCCGCTTGGATGCGCTTGATGTCCTCGATGACGGTGTCGAGCACCGTGGCCATGGCTTCGTGCATGGCGGCCGGCTCATGGCCAACGACGTAATGCGGCGTCCAACCGTAGCCGCGCAGCAGCTGGTCCAGCTCTTCGCCCGTAATGCGGGCCAGGATGGTCGGATTGGCTATTTTGTATCCATTGAGATGCAGAATGGGCAGCACCGCACCGTCCGTGGCGGGGTTGAGAAATTTGTTCGAATGCCACGATGTCGCAAGCGGTCCGGTCTCGGCCTCGCCGTCACCGATGACGCAGGCCACGGTCAAGCCCGGATTGTCGAAGACTGCACCGAATGCGTGGCTCAATGAATATCCCAGTTCACCGCCCTCGTGGATGGAGCCAGGGCATTCGGCCGAGGCATGGCTCGGAATTCCGCCGGGAAACGAGAATTGGGTGAACAGCCGCTTGAGACCGGCTTCGTCCTGTCCGATGTCCGTGTACACCTCACTGTACGTGCCCTCCAGATACGTACCGCTGACGACCGCCGGCCCGCCGTGGCCAGGCCCCGATATGTAGATCATGTCCAAGTCGTATTTCTTGATCACCCGATTGAGGTGCGTGTACACAAAATTTTGGCCCGGCGTGGTACCCCAGTGTCCCAGCAGCATCCGCTTGACGTGGGCCAAGGCCAACGGTTCCTTCATGAGGGGATTGTCGCAAAGGTAGATTTGACCCACCGAGAGATAATTGGCGGCCCGCCAGTAGGCGTCGATATTCCGCAGTGCTTCAGGCGCGAGCGTCGCCGCCGATTGCATGGCTGTCGATTTCGTCATGGGTCAAGGTCCTCGCGTGAATAGGTTGAGCAACCGTATCGTCGAATTTGCGATCACGGTCTCCTCGTCGGTGCGAATGACTCGAACGGCAACGGCTGCCGCATCGGTCGATATCAAATCCGCGCTGCGCGCGTTTCGCTCGTCATTCAATGTAATGCCCAAAAATTCGAGTCCGTTGCAGATCCGCGCACGGATCGGCGGGGAGTTCTCTCCGATGCCGCCGGCGAACACCACCGTGTCGATGCCGCCGAGAGCCGAGGCAAACGACCCCATCCACTTCTTGATTTGATAGCAGAACAACGCCACCGCTTCAGCGGCCCGTACGTCGGCGGACTCGCGGTCGAGCAGGTCACGGATGTCGGAGCTGGTTTCCGATACCCCGAGCAGTCCTGACTCGTGATTGACCATCCTTTGATAGGCCGCGGCATCCATGGATTCGCTCGCCGCCAGGAAGCTTGCGACACCGGGATCCAGATCACCGGACCGTGTGCTCATCACCAATCCGGCCGCCGGCGTGAAGCCCATGCTGGTATCGATGCACTTGCCGTCTCGCACGGCAGCCAGACTTGCACCGCTTCCAAGATGTGCCAGGATGACTCGGCCGTGGAGTGCGGCCGGATCGCCGAGCCGCGCAAGTTCTGCCATGAGATAGGTATACGACAAGCCATGAAATCCGTAACGCTGCATGCCCTTCGCCTCGTAGCGGCGCGGTATGGGCAGAAGCGTCGCCACCCGCGGCATGGATCGATGAAACGCCGTGTCGAAGCACGCCACTTGGGCCAGTGCAGGCTGGAGGCGCTGCACGGCTTCGATCAGTTCGATCTCTCGAGGCAAATGCTCCGGGTCATACGGCGTGATGCGCTTGAGCTCAGCCAGCAATTCCGGCGTGATCCGCTCCGGATTCGAATGCTGCATGCCGTGCACCACTCGGTGACCGACGCCCCCGATCTGCGCAAACAACGGTTGCGACGCGAGCCAGTCCATCAAGAATTCGGCTGCGGATCGATGATCGGCCCCGCCGATGTCGATTCCCGCGGGCGCTCCTTTCGTCCCGTCCCGCACCCCTTTTACGGTCAGCGAGGTACCGCTCAGACCGATACGGTCGATTTTGCCTTCGAGTAATTTCGTCGCCGCATCGCTAGCGTCGTAGAACGCAAAGCGAATGCTCGAGGAGCCGCCGTTGACGGTGAGAACAGTGGACATGTCATGAGTCTGCCACAGTGTCCATGACAAATAGTGCAGAAAGCGTGCACGGAAAAAGGCTATTTTTCCCTATGTAGGACAAACACCGACGCATGAGTGGCCACGCAGCGACCGGTTCCGCCGCTGCAAAGTCGCACTCCCGCCGCGATGGCGGTACGCTGTTCGTCACAGCTCACGACTCGCTTGACCGGGGCGAGAGGAAAACTCATGACGAGATTGCTCAATTCGATCGGCGTCACGACCGCTAGTTTGCTGTTGCTGGCGAGCCTGAGCGGGCTGGCTCACGGTACCGCCGTCGATTCGCTGTCGAACAAGGACGCCTCGGCGGGCCTCAAGAAGGCTTTGGACCAGGGGATCGAGCAAGCGGTCGGCAAACTTGGGAAGGCGGGCGGATTTTTGGACGATCCCGCCGTGAAAATACCCTTGCCGCCGAAGCTGGCCCAAGCGGAAGGCGCAATGCGATTGCTGGGCATGGGCAGCCAAGCCGACGAGCTGGTTGTGGCGATGAACCATGCCGCGGAAGCCGCGGTTCCGGAAAGCAAGGCGCTGTTGAAACAAGCCCTGGGACGCATGACTGTCGACGACGCGAAGCGGATTCTAACCGGCGGAAACGACGCGGCCACGCAATATTTCAAGCGCGCCACGTATGCTCCGCTGCAGATCAAATTTGGGCCCATCGTCGAGCGTGCTACCCGCAAAGTGAAACTCGGCGACACGTACGACGCGGTCGCGCAGAAGGGCGTGGCCTTGGGGCTCGTAAAGCCCGAAAACGCGACGCTCCAGGCCTACGTGACGCAAAAAACGCTCGATGGCCTATTTTTCATGATGGCTGAGGAAGAGCGAGCGATTCGCAAAGACCCTCTGCGCCAGGGCAGCGAGTTGCTCAAGAAGGTTTTCGGCGCGCTGCGTTGAAAGGCGCAAAGATGACTTGCTCGCCTCACGCGCGCTCAGTACCATCCGGGAAGCCGCACCGCCCAGCTTGATATGCGCCTGCAATAGGAATCACCGTGAGCTTAGCTTCCGAGTTCAAAGAGTTTGCCATGAAGGGCAATGTGGTCGATCTTGCCGTCGGCGTCATCATCGGTGCGGCATTCGGCAAGATCGTATCCTCGCTGGTGGGCGATCTCATCATGCCTCCTCTCGGCAAACTGATCGGTGACGTGAATTTTTCAGACCTGGCAATTTCCCTGGGCAAGGATCCAACCGGCAAGGAAGTGCTCATCAAGTATGGTGCCTTCCTGCAGACGGTTCTCGATTTCATCATCATCGCATTCGTGTTGTTCATCGCTATCAAAGCCATCAATCGCCTGAAGAAACCGCCCGCTCCGGCGGCCGCACCGCCGCCGCCCAGAGCAGAAATCCTGCTCGAAGAGATTCGCGACCTGCTCGCGAAACGCGTTTAGAACCGTACTGCTCGACCGTGGCCATGCCGCTTGCGCGGCGTGGGTCGCGTCATTTGCCATCACTACCTCGGAGAATGTCGATGTTGAAGACCGTTGGATTGCCTGCCGCCATGACACTGGCCACTCTCTCTGCGGTCGCCGTCCGCGCCGACGATGCGCCCGCTCCGCCGCCGCCGCAGCACGAATGGATAGGCAAGGGACAATTTGGCTTCCTGGAGTCCAAAGGCAACAGCGAGGCCGCATCGGTCAACGGCAGCATCGACTTGTCGCGGTACGACGATGGATTCAAGAATGCACTGTACGTGGCCGGTCTATACGGCAAGAGCGCAGGCATCGTCTCGGCGGAACGACTGGAGGCGCGCGAACAGACCAACTATGAGATATCGACCCATACGTTTGCCTTCGGCGCGCTGCGCTACGAGCACGATCTGTTCGGAGGTTTCCAGTATCAAGCAAGCGTCACGACCGGGTTCGGCTACACGTTCATCGATACGAAAGACGACAAGCTCGCAGGCCAGCTCGGTGCCGGCTATCGACGGCTGCGTCCCGAGACCCTCCTCAAGGACGATACCGGCGCCGTGGTGGCGCGCGTCCCTCACGATGCCACCGGCGAAGCCATCGCCACCGCGAGCGTCGATTATCTGCACCGATTCACGCCCACCACCACGTTGACCGATAAGTTCCTTCTCGAACACGGCTCAGCCAACAACATGGCCCATGACGATATCGCCTTGGCGGTAAAAATGTCCACCAAACTGGCGCTCAGCGTCGGTTACGCCATTACGCGCAACAGCAATCCGCCGGCACCTTTGAAGAAAGTGGACACGGTGACCACGGTCAACCTGGTTTTCTCGTTCTAACGCCTTCAACCTCGCGAAGCGCGTCACCGCGCATGAAGCAGCGCGGCCAGCCACGCCGCGCACAGCAGGAGTATCGCAAGGGACCCGCTGACAGTCTGAAACGCGGCGCCGCGCCGCGGCAAGCCGGCTTTGGCGAAGCCCCAGCCGAGCAGCGTCCCGACCAGGAATCCCAGCAGGTGGCCCAGCACATCGACATGTTCGTTACCCGCCCCCAACAGCACGAGCAAGCTCACGCCGCCGAACAGCGGGGCCCAGCGATGGAGGCGCCGGTCGCGCAGGAGAAAACGCTGGCCCCACCCGAATCCGGCTAGCAGCCCGAGCGCCGCGAAAACTGCCGTCGAGGCGCCCACCGCGCGATGCCCAGCCGGCGATACCAGCATGTCGATGGTGTTGGCGGCCGCACCCGACAGCAGAATGCCGAGCCACGCTGCCCCGGGACCGAACATACGGCCCGCCAGCACACCGACGCCGGCACCGAAGAGAAGATTCCCGAGCAGATGCTCCTGATCCAAGTGCAAGGTCAGGGCCGTCACCGGGCGCCACCACTCGGCCGGGCCCAGCCCCGATCGCAGCGCACCTGCCTCGAGCCAATCGACGCCGAATAATTCTATTCCGGCGCAATAGGCCACCAGAATCAGGGCGAAGGCATACACCGCGGCGCCGAAGACGCTGCCATGGTGAGGCGCGAGGGGCGTCGATACTGAGCGCCGCCAGGGGCGCTCCGCCGCATATCGAGCGAGTTCGTCGCCCGCCAGGTCCGCCTCCGCGGGTGCCACCAGCAGCCGCCATTCGCCCTCCGCTTCGACGCGATCATAGGCAAACCCCTTGGCGTCGAGCACCAAGCCGAACTCGAGGCATGCCGCTTGCGAACCGCGGAATACCGGCACCTCGCCGTGCGCATCGGGACTCACGCTGGGAGGTTCTTTTTCCAATCGGTGCTTCCATGGCGAGAGGAATGGCACGTATGGGGATGATGCCGGGATAATTCAATCAACCAGCGGCAGCGACCGCCGTCAAGTCGCGCGCGGGCGATCGCTGAGCATTCGGTAGATCTTGAGGACTTTCGGAACATAGGCCATGGTCTCGGTGAACGGCGGTATTTGCCCGCCGTTCCGATCCACGGCATCTTCGCCCGCGTTGTAGGCCGCAAGGGCCAACCGAATGTTTTGACCGAACCGATCCATCAGAAATTTCAGATACCGCGCGCCGGCGTGTACGTTTTCCTTCGGATCGTAGAGATTCGAAACGCCGAATCTGGAGGCGGTCGCGGGCATGAGCTGCATTAACCCCACCGCCCCGCGCTTCGACACGGCACGCGAGTTGAACCCGGACTCGACCACGATGACGGCGCGCAGCAGATTGGCTTCGACGGCCGCGGCTACGGCGGCTCTCTCGATGATGGCATCGTATTGCGTCGCGCGCGCCAACAACACCGAGCTGTAATGATCGCCGCTTTGCGTCAGGTCCTGCGACGACCATACCAACGGCTTGTAGCGGTTGTTGTCGGGTATATCGGTGAAGTGCTTGACGCCTTCGGCGTCCACGTATGTGTAGATGCGCGAGTGCGCCCCCGCGGCCGCCGCCGTCGACAGGGCTGCAAGCAACAATGCGATTCTGAGACCCATGCGCGCGGCTTCCTTCGAAAGGAGCGTAGCGCGCTTCGCCGCGGCCCGATGCGACCTGGATCACTCAATCCCGCTTTCCCCCAGACGGCCCGGGCCCGGTGCGGCGGACTCAAGTTTGCGCAGCGGCTGCCGATTCGAGGCCATACCCAATACAGAAGTCATCCGGCTCGTGTCTGAAATCTCCGATTGGAAACAAAAATATCGCGATGCCGTTCTGGAAACGGAACGCGAGGAGAAACGTTGGCGCCAAATCGAACAGGCGCTGCGTCAGTTGATAGGCCGACTGTGCGCGGCGGGTATGGGGGTGGATCCGCAGCTCGACGATCAGCTCGTCACGGTGGCCGCCGCGAATCGCCGCAACGCCGATGCTACCGAACTCGCCCGTTTGGCCGCTTCCCTGACCGCGGCAGTGGCCGCCGTCGATGCGGTTGCACCCGTGCCCGGGATGAATACCACGCTGGTCGTGGCCTTGCCGTGGAATTCGACACGCAGGGAGGCGGGCAAGATATTGCAATGCCTCGGGGCCTCGGGCGCAGATGGGGAAGTGTCAATCGCTCTGATCGAGGAATTGACGCGCGCAAAATCCGATACCGCGCTGGCGGCGGTGCTGAGCAAGACCGCGGATCTCATTCAGGGCCACGGCGAAACACTGGCGCGCGAGCGCCGCCAAGCTGCTGCCGTGCTCTCGGGCGTGACCAAGCGGCTGGAGGAAGTGGCGGGATATTTGACGGAATCGGGCGACGACGCTCGTTCTCGTTTCGCGGATACGGCATCGGTCAACGACACCGTGATGTTGCAAGTTCGTGAGCTGACCGCGGAGGTCAACAGTGCCACGGAACTCAACGCGTTGCAGGCGATGGTCAATACCCGCCTAGAATCGGTAACGCGGCAGGTACTCGATTTTCGGGCGCGTGAGGAAACCCGGCTCCAGGAACAGGCGGGTCGAGCTGAAAGCATGCGCGCCCGGATCGCCGATTTGGAACGAGAAACCCAGGACCTGAATTCCAAGCTCGACCGAGAAAGACACGGCGCCCGGCTCGATGCCTTGACTCGGCTGGCGAATCGCAAATCGTTCGACGAGCGCCTTGCGCAGGAAATGCTTCGCCTTTCGCACGGCGATCCGCCGGCAACCATGCTGCTGTGGGATTTGGACAACTTCAAGAGCATCAACGACACGTACGGGCATCGTGCAGGCGATCGGGTTCTGCAGAGCGTGGCCACCTGCTTCGCCTCCGGAATACGTGCGGAGGACTTCGTCGCCCGCATCGGCGGCGAGGAATTCGTCGTGTTGCTCCCGGGCATAGCCCTTTTCGAAGCGGTGACCATTGCGAACGAGTTGCGCCACAGTGTGGAAATGCTGCGGTTTCATTTCAGGGGTACACCGGTCAGGGTGACTGTATCCTGCGGATTGACCGAACTGCGCACGGGAGATGCCGGGGGCGCGACTTTCGACCGGGCGGACGGCGCCCTCTATCGAGCCAAACATAGCGGCAAAAATGCCTGCGTCGCTGCCTGATCCGGGCCGGTCCCGCCCCCGGCTTGACCGCCCGCCTAACAGATATTTAACGTAGTTTAGCCAACTCTTCCGCGGATTTTTGGCATGTGTACCCATAAAATCCGCTTCAATCCCATGAGCACCGGCGCTCCGGACGCAGCGTTCATTGTGCGGTGCAGCAATCAAGGGTTTAGTCGTATTACATGAGCGTCCCGAAACCAGTCCTCCGCGAAGCACTCGCCAAGCCGGCCATCGCGCTACCGCTCACGCACCCTGGGGCGGCGGTCGACATCCACCGCTCGCTCGGGTTGAAAGCTTGGATGCTCACCGTGGTTCTGTTCCTGATTCCCCTCGTGAGTTATTGGCCAGCCACGTTTCATGACTACGGCCTGCGCGACGATTACTCCAATCTACGCGAGGCGCATGAGGAACCTGGAACGATCGTCAAATTTTGCGCCTCGCACGCGCGGCCGGTTTACGGCTGGTTGTTGCAGGCCACCTATGGTCAAACCGATAGCGTACAGAGTCTGCAGTGGATGCGTTTCTTGGCGTCGATGTTGCTCGGCGCCACTTCGTTGGTCATGTTCCGCGGACTGCGTGCCTTGGGATGGTCCTTCAACACCAGCTTGTGCTTTGCCGTGCTCTTGGCGCTGCTTCCTTCCGCACAGGTCATCGCGGCCTGGGCCGTGGGATGGCCCTACGCCGCCACCGCCCTATTGGCCATCGCCGCATTTTTCACCGCCGAAGGCGCCATGACGCTCCGGCCCCGCGCCGGTATGGGTCGGGCGGCGGTACAGTGGACGGTGGCGCTGGGGCTGATGGTCGTCAGTGCGCTCATTTACCAGCCGAGCGCGCTGTTCTATGTGGTGCCGTTATCCGGCGCACTGGTCGCGCAGCGGCGCCGCGACATGGGCCAAACCGCGCGTTGGCTTGGCCTTCACACAGGCTTCGTCGCCGCCGCGCTGGGACTCGCTTATGGCACCATGAGCGCGCTGTATGCCGCCGGCATTTTCGTCAAATCGGGACGAATCGCCTTCGAGCACAACTGGGGCGAAAAAATGGCGTGGTTCTTTCAAGAGACGCTGCCCAATGCGCTCAGCCTGTTCGTCTTGAACGACAATAATCATCGCGACCGCTGGCTGTACCTCGCTTGCGCCAGTCTCGTCGGCGCCCTATTGCTGGCCGGGCTGTTCTTGGAATGGCGGCGTTATGGCCGCGGGCGCGGATTGATATGGGCGGCAGGCCTATTCGGACTGCCCATATTGGCCCTGAGCGTCAGTTTGGTGGCATCGGAACGTTACGCCACTTACCGGACCATTTTCGCAATGACCGCCGTTCTGCTCTGTTTCCTGGTTGCATCCGTGCGAGCGCTGACGGAGCGCTGGGGAGCCGCCGGGCGCAGATTGCTTGCAACCTTGGTGATAGCCGTTGCTTTTTTCACGGCGCAACATCATGTCTATGCGTTGATCGCGGTCCCGCAGGGAAATGAATGGCAACTCATCGTCGCGGGCGCCAAGCACGTGCACCTCGGCGCCCCGGCGCCCCCGCGCATTTTTGCGATCGCATCCTCGCCCGCCGACATCTCGACGGCCACGATTTACCATGACGAATTCGGCTCTTTGTCGTCGAATTCTGAATGGGTACCCAAAGAAATGTTCAAACGGGCCATGCACGATCTGCATCCGGACATCCCCAATCTCGAATCGCGCTACGACTTTTCCGAAGGCTACAAGCTGCCCTCCGGCCAGCATTACGACGTAGTCATCGATATGCACCACCTGCGGCGTTTCTACACCGACAACTAGCCGCAGCGTCGGCCGGCGCGGCCTGGGGCAGGCTAGAACTTCTGCCCGAATTTCACTCCGAACTGCATCGGCTTGATGGGGTAGATATGCGCATTCTGCAGGCAATAGTGGACTTGGTCGTTGCATTCCGAATTTCTACCCAGCTGTCCGCGCTCATCGAAGGCGTTCTCGATAAACGCTTCTACATGCCAGTCGTTCAAGCCGGTGCCCACGGAGAAATCAAAGGTCGAAAATGACGGGGTGTCTCCGGCATAGAAGCGCGTCGCCTCGAGGCTGTACGTGGTCGAACTCTGATGAAAGGCCGTGGCCTGCGCGAAACTCTTGTACTCGCCGACTTGAAACCCGTAGCGGGCGGTGGCGTTGAGCTTGAGCTTGGGGGTGACGGGCAGCTGTGTCCCCGCGTACGCGTCTACGGTGGCGGGAGTCGTGCAGCTGGGGAGCGGCACGCCCTGATTGGTCGGCGCGCAGAAAGTCGCCGTGGTCTGCGCCTTGAGCAGGCCGGTCCCCGACGCCGAAAACGTCAGGTGATCGTCCGCCGCCCAGCTGATATCGGTTTCGACGCCCTCGACTCTTGCGTTGCCGGCGTTGACGATGGCAGTGATGCCCGACTGACCTTGCACCGACGTTTGTACGTCCTTCCATTTCTCATAGAACATCGCGCCATTCCATCGAACTCGGTGATCCAGCCACGCGGTCTTCCAACCGACTTCGAAATTCGCGAGCGTGTCCGCCCGCCAAGACCCGGCGATGGGCTTGCGATTGTTGCCGCCGGGCCGGAAGCCGGTCGACCACGTCCCGTAGACCATCACATCGGGGACTAGTTGGTACTGCAAATTGATCTTGTGGGTTTCGCCGTTTTCGACGACCTTCTTGTTGGTGTTGACGCACGGCTGGTTGCCGCCGGTGTAAACCCCGGGGGTGGTGACCAGAGGAGTGAAGCAGATCGCCTCGCCGGATGACGAGTAGCCGTCGTTGTTGAAGCCGAAAAAACCATACAGCGTGTTGTTGACCCAGAACTCTCGAATGCCGCCATTCAATTTCAATTGGTCGGTGATGTCGAAGGTGCCGTCGCCGAACACTGCATAGTCGCGGTCGGTGCGATCCATTTGCGATAGATAAAACACGTTTTTTTGCCCGGCCACTTCGTAGAACACCGGCAGGTTCGGGATATCGAACTCCGCGCGAATATTGTCGGTTTGCCGCTGATAAAATAGGCCGGTCGTCGCTCTGAAACGATACTCCGCCGGCGAGGAAACGCGCAGCTCGTGGCTCATCTTCGTGTACTTGTCGCGGTTGGCAGTGTACTGCACCACGCGATCGAGCAAGTGGCCCGAGGCGTCGAGAAATCGCGTATACGCGTATTGATTTACGATGGCCTGCGCGTCATAGGCGATCGAATACTGCGAGTAGTCCACCAGATTGCCGACCTTGCGCTCGAACCAACCGCCCGAATACACCAGGTCCCAATTGCTGATCTTGCCCTCCACCGTGAGTTCGGATTGGTACCAGTTATCGATGTTATGGGGTTCGAAGTAATCCGCGACATTGAGATCGCCGAAGTGCGCGTCGTATCCGAAATCGCCGCGTGTTTTCTGGTATTGCGCGATCACCTGGGGCGTGATCGTCCATTGATCGTTGAGATCTACCTTGAGGGCCGCCCGCCCGCCCACGCTGTCGACTTCGTTGAAGCGCTTGCGCAGCGCATCTGAATTGTTGATCGTGACCGGGGCACAATTGCCGGGACCAAAGGAGCACGGGCCGCCGAGGCCGTCGGGGCCACCATTTGGGCCTCCTGCGACGGGTGTCCCGCTCGGCGAGAACCGCTGAAACGTGTCCTGGCGGTAAACGTTGTTGATGTAGCCGCCCTCGTGGTCGTAATAGCCCACGAGTCGAACCGCGATGTGCTCGCTCAACGGAATATTGACGTAGCCTTCGATGCCGCCGCCCGCGTCGCCCTTGCCCCATTTGTCGGCTTTGACGTCGTAGCCGGCGGAAAACGCGGAAGGGTCCGGCTTGTTGGTGATGATGCGCAAGGTTCCGGAGAGCGAGCTGGCGCCGTACAGGGTACCCTGCGGCCCCGACAGCGCTTCGACGCGCGCGATGTCGTACACATGAAGATCCAGAGAACCCGCGACGGTGGTGACGGGTATGTCGTCGATGTAGAGGCCGCTGGAGGGCAGGAAACCTGCATGCAGGACGCTCGCGCCGCTGGAAATACCTCTAAAAAACAATTCCGCCTGGCCCGGACCGATGGACTTGAAACTCAAACTGGGCAGGAACTTGGCGGCATCGTCGAAATCATGCACTTGAAGCTGTTCGAGTCTTTCGGTACCCAGCACCTGCAGGCTGATCGGCACCTTCTGCAGGTCTTCCGAGCGCTTCTGCGCCGTGACCACGACTTCCTGGAGCGTTCCTTGATCCGTGTCCGGGGCGGCGTATGCGGTGCCGCCGCTCGCGAGCAGGGCGGAGGCCAGCGGCATTCCCGCCCATGTAGCCCGATTTCGCGCAAGCTTTCTCTTTCGACTGCGTGTCATGGACATCCCCCTTCTTATATATATCTACCCCGCGAGTGTATGACACACTCGTCGCGAATTTAAAAGTGGGGCGAGTTCGGGTAGGCGGTCAGGACATCGCCGAGGACTTGCCGCAGCGGCTGCAGCCACGGCTCATAGTTCCGCCAATGATCGATGCCCTCGCGAAAAATGGGCTGGCGAACCTGCTGCGAACTTGCGGTTCTGACGGCGCGCTCGTTGGCATAGAAGCTCAACGTGGCCGCTTCGAATGGCAATGCACAAAACTCCAACAGGCGCCGCACTTCGCCTTCCGTATCGTCGATCATATTTTCATAGATGACGCGGTGAATCTTGCCCGGGAGCACTTCATCGAAGTGGGCCATGAGCTCGACATAGTCATGGTAATACCGGCCGATGTCCTCGAGGCTGTACGTATATCGTTGGCCCTGGGCAAAATTCTGTTTGAATCCCGAGAAGCAGCAAGCCATGGGGTGGCGACGGGCATCGATGATCCTCGCATTCGGCAACACCAGCCGGATGAGCCCGATGTGTTGGAAATTATTGGGCATCTTGTCGATGAACAGGGGTTTGCCGGTTTTGCGCTGAATGCGCGTTTGCTCGATATACTGGTCGCCCAGGGCACGGCACTGCGCACCATCCAAGGTCTCGAGCACTTCCGGATACGCTGAGTCTTGCCGCCCGGACTGCGTCTCTCCCAGCTTGGCCGCCATGGCCATGATGTTCGGCAATTCCATGGTGCCTTCCACCATGGAATGGCTCGCCAGGATCTGCTCGAGCAAGGTTGATCCGGCGCGCGGCAGTCCTACGATGAAAATCGGATCGGCGGCCGGCGTGCCAAATCCCTCGCGTGTCGAAAAAAATTCCTTGTTGAACAACCGCTTAGCACGCCGAAGCGAAGCCGTCGTTGTATCCGGGTCATAGCCTACTCGGGCATGCCGCAGCTTGTTGCCGTGCGCGTAGTGCTCGAACGACTCGGCGTAACATTGGGCATCTTCCAGCGCCTTGCCCATCGAGAAATGGAATTGCGCGCGGTCCTCGTTCGAGATGCTCGTGCTCTGCAAATGCACGCGCATTGCTTGCACTTCTGCCTCGTCGAAACGGAACGTTTTGAGGTTGGCCAAACTGTAGTACGCTTCGCCCGACGCCGGGTCCAACGCGATGCACCTGCGGTAGGCGGTTATGCTTTCTTTTTGCCGGCCCGCGCTTGCCAACGCATGGCCGTAGCTCATCCAGATTTTCGACTGGTCCGGATGTTTGGCGAGCACGTCGGCATAAATCTCGAGCGACTCTTGATAATCTCCGATATTGGCGAGCACCACGGCCTTCAGATTACGATAGCCGGAGTTACGCGGTTCGCTGGCGGTCAACATGTCGATTTGTTGTAGCGCTGCAACGGATTTGTTTTGGCGGTACAGCGCCATTGCGTAATTGTAGCGGGCGGCGTTGAAACCAGGTGCGAGCTCCAGGCAGCGTACCAAGAGATTCTCCGCATCCTGGTAGCGGCGCAAACGGCCGGCCACCTCCGCAAACATGCGGATGGCAGCAACGTCGGTGGGATATTTTTTCAGATGTTCGCGCAGCAACAGCTCCGCCTGCGGAATCTGGTTTTCGCACAACGCAAACGCCGCCGCCATGAGGCGCGGATCCTTGGTCGATGCCTTGGTATGTCTCGCGTAGGCTGCATCGGCACCTTCCATGTCCCCCTGCGCGGTCAATTGGTCGCCGATCTCGCGCCACGCGTCGGGCATTTCCGGCTTGAGGGCTACCGCGCGCCGCAAAGCGGCGAGCGCGGCAGCGCGCTGCTGGGCTTCGGCCAAAGCCACTCCCAATTCGAAGTGCGCGGCCGCCCAGTTCGGTTGCGCAGCTGCAAGTGATTCGAGCAGCGGCAATGCCGCCGCCATATCCCCGGTGAGCCGTCGTGCGACGGCCAGCAATAGCATCGCCAGCGGATGCCGAGGAACCACCTTCAAAATCTCGTACGCCTGCTCCGCAGCCAGCGCAGGATCGGATTCGAGCAGTCGCTGGGTATGCGACAACGCTCTTTCGAGTGTTCCCGTCGGCTCCGCGCCGCTGGTCATCGGTTACCCCATGTAAAATGAGAGGCCCTTGCGGGCCGGCTCATATTCGGGGTTCGGTGCGTGCCTTGTCAAAAGGGGCGGTCGACGAGCTGGCCCTCGTGTGAGCGACTTCGCCAGCCGGCGGCACCTGGCGTGTGGAAACCGGGTATGCATGGGCACACACGAAAGTCAGCAGGTCATGGCCGATGGTCCCGGGGTCCGAATTGCTCAACGCGGCGCTGTCCGGATTGATCGAGTACTGCGCGACCGCATCGCCCTCACCGCCGTCACCGCTATAGGAAACGCTGCCGGCCCCGCCAAACTGCTCGGTGACGCAGTCGAAGACGATGACGCCGACCATGGATTTGTACGGCGCAGTGGCATGGCCCCCGGTGTACTGTACCTCCGAATAGTCCCACAGCACTCGAGCCGTAACGCGAGCTGCATGAAGCGCGATGCTCGACGCGTCGAGCGACACAGTCAGAGGAGCAGTCCATACCATGACTTCCCAGTTGGTGCTGGCGGTGGCCGCCGCGGTCGTCCCGCCCCGCGTGCCGGCGCCCGATAGGGCCGTAATCGCGACGGCAAGCAATGTTGTGCGGAAATTTCGTATCATAAGCTTCGGCCTCCTGGTCGACGGCGCGGCTGCTCGGGGTATTAAAAGCATTACACTTCAAGCTTAACGGCGCGCAAACGTGTAGCTTTAGAGCGACGCTATCGCTGCAGGGCACGCCCGGTAGCGGCGGGCCGATATCGTAAAAAAGAGGTGTTAGTCATGGAGTATCAAGGAATAGGTGGTCTGATCGTCCTGATCGCCGACGTTTGGGCCATCGTGAACGTCTTTCAAAGCAGCGCCGACACGGGCCGCAAGGTTCTATGGACCGTATTGATCATCGTGCTGCCCGTCCTCGGGTTCATTCTCTGGTATTTCCTCGGTCCAAAAACTGCAAGAGCTTGACGGGGCAGAGCGCCTGAATGCGACGCCGCAACCATGAACGTCACCAACTGGCCGAAGTCGGCTGGTTGCGTGCAAGCGTGCTCGGAGCCAATGACGGGATCGTGTCGACTTCGAGCTTGATCCTCGGAGTTGCCGCCGCGCATGCAAGCCATGCGAACATCTTGTTGAGCGGAATTGCGGGACTCGTCGCGGGTGCTATGTCCATGGCTATCGGCGAGTACGTATCCGTGCATTCACAAGCCGACACGGAGGCCGCGGCGCTGGCCCAGGAACGCGCCGAACTGGAGGATGACTTCGCCGGCGAACGCCGGGAATTGACCGACATCTACGTACACCGCGGCCTCGATTTGACTCTCGCAAAGCAAGTAGCGGAGCAGCTCATGCAACATGACGCCTTGGCGGCCCACGCGCGGGACGAGCTGGGCTTGTCCACGCAATCCAAGGCGCGGCCCCTGCAGGCCGCGATGGCCTCCGCCGGCAGTTTCGCCGCCGGAGCGCTGATCCCCTTGTTGGTCGCCGCAGCGACCGCGGCACGATACCTCATCGGGTGCACCGTGGTGGCATCCCTGCTGTGCCTGCTGTTTCTGGGCGGCGTCTCAGCCAAGGTGGGCGGGGCCGACGTGACCACCGGTGCCGTTCGCGTGGCGCTGTGGAGCGCTCTGGCCATGGGTGTCACTGCGGCGGTCGGCGCATTGCTCGGCGCGGCCGTATGACCGGACCCACGCTCAACCGCAGAATCGTTCTTGCCGCACGACCGCAAGGCAAGGCCGCCCTGGATTCGTTTCGCCTGGACCAAGTGACCATCCCCGGTCTTCGCGATGGCGAAGTGCTGCTGCGAACGCTTTGGCTGTCCCTCGATCCTTACATGCGCGGACGCATGAGCGATGCACCTTCCTACGCGGCACCGGTCGCACTCGGTGCGGTCATGACCGGTGGAACCGTGGCGCGGGTCGAGGAATCGCGCCACACCGCCTATCGCGCCGGCGAGTTGGTCGTGGCGATGAGCGGCTGGCAGGAGTTCGCTATCTCCGACGGCACGGGCCTGGTCAAGCTGCCTCCGGACATCGCCCGTCCATCCTACGCCTTGGGCGTCCTCGGTATGCCGGGCTTGACGGCCTATATTGGATTGCTGGAGATCGGCAAGCCACAGGCGGGAGAAACGGTGGTCGTGGCCGCCGCCACGGGTGCGGTGGGGTCGGTGGTGGGTCAGATCGCCAAAATCAAGGGATGCCGAGTCGTCGGTATCGCCGGCAGCGCGGAAAAATGCGACTGGGCGGTACGCGAACTCGGCTTCGATGCGTGTGTGGATCACCGCTCCGCTGCGCTGGACGCGTCGCTCGCTGCCGCCTGCCCCAAAGGCATCGATGTGTATTTCGAGAACGTCGGCGGCATGGTCTTCCGTGCCGTTGTCCCGCTGCTGAACACCCATGCGCGCGTTCCCGTGTGCGGCGTCATCTCTCAGTACAACGAAACGGCTCAGCCATCGGACGGCGATTCGGTGCAGGCCCTCATGCGCACGGTGCTGGTCAAACGCCTCACGCTCAGCGGCTTTATTTTTTCCGACGTGTACGGCGATCGCCGCGCCGAACTCCTCGCGGATCTGGGCGCTTGGGTCGCAGCGGGCAAAATCAGATATCGCGAAGATATAGTTCGCGGATTGGAAAATGCGCCCGGTGCCTTTCTGGGCCTGCTGGAGGGACGCAACTTCGGCAAGCTAGTGGTCGACGTCGGCGGGAGTTCACCTTGACGAGCGGTTCGGCGCCGCCGACCGCGCACGCTCCGACCGCTCTCGCTCCAATGGCCCTGCTGCGCGTCGCGCAAATGGTCGAGGCCGATCGCTTGTCCATCGCGGCGGGAATTTCCGGCGTCGATTTGATGCATAACGCGGGCACCGCCGTGATCGGCGAGATCCTGCGGCGCTGGCCGGTGTGCCGAGTGTGCGTGCTGTGCGGACCGGGCAACAACGGCGGCGACGGCTTCGTCGTTGCCAGCGGTCTCGCCGCCGCCGGATGGCCGGTGCGGATCGCATTGCTCGGTTCGCGCGACGAATTGACCGGCGAGGCGCGCTTCCATGCCGCGCGATGGCGCGGGGCCGTCGAAGCGCTGACCCCGGCGGCGATCGACGAGGCTGACCTGGTGGTGGACGCCATATTCGGCTCGGGCCTCAGTCGGGCACTGGAGCCCAATGTGGCGCAGACCCTCGGCATGGCCGCCCGGCGCCGAATTCCGCTGATCGCCGTGGATGTTCCCAGCGGCATCGCGGGGGATACGGGCGAAGCGTTCGGTGCCGTCGCGGCCGAATGTACCGTGACCTTCACTCGTAAAAAGCCCGGGCAGGTATTGTTGCCGGGCGGAGAACTGTGCGGAGAACTCGTGGTCGCCGATATCGGCACGCCGCCCTCGGCGCTCGCGGCCATTGCGGTCGATACGTGGGAGAATCACCCGGCGCTTTGGCAGCGGCAATTGCCACGGCTGCGCGCGGACGGCCACAAGTATAGCCGGGGCCACGCACTGGTGGTGGGAGGCTATCCCATGACGGGCGCCGCTCGCATGGCAGCACGCGCGGCGGCGCGCGCCGGGGCGGGCCTGACCAGCATCGCGGTGCCCGAGGTTGCGCTGCCCATCTACGCCGCGGCGCTGACCAGCATCATGGTGCGGCCGTTATCGCGCCCCGAGGATTTCGCGCATCTACTGAGTGATTCGCGCTATACGGCTCTGTTGATCGGGCCCGGCGCGGGCGCCGACGAGACGACCCGCGGTCGGGCGCTCGCCATGCTGGCAACGGGCCGCAGCGTTCTCCTCGACGCGGACGCGATCAGTGTTTTCGCGGACCGCCCGGCGGCGTTGGCGGCGGCCATCGTGGGACCCTGCATACTCACGCCGCACGAAGGCGAATTCGCCCGACTATTCGCCGTCAGCGGCGACAAGCTCACCCGGGCACGGGCGGCGGCGCAGTCCAGCGGCGCGATCATCGTATTGAAGGGGGCCGATACGGTCATCGCTGCTCCGGACGGTCGCGCCATCGTCAATACCAATGCGCCGGCAACCTTGGCTACGGCTGGAGCGGGGGATGTCCTGAGCGGCATCATCCTGGGGTTGCTGGCTCAGGGCATGGATGCATTCCATGCGGCGGCTGCGGGCGTGTGGCTGCACGGCGCGGCGGCCGCCGATTTTGGCCCTGGGCTCCTGGCGGAGGATCTTCCCGATCTGCTGCCTGGGGTCTTTCGGCGGCTCAAACCCATCGCCGCGTGACCGCATGGTTCCCCAGAATCACGCTCCATTCGCTGGCTATCGTCGTCAGCATCTTGACCTATGTATTGACCACTCGAGCCGAGCGCGAGCGGCGGCCTCCCTCGATAGCGATTGCATGGGTGTTGGGGATGCTGGCTTTCCCGTATCTGGTGTTGCCCACGTATTTGATGTTCGGCCGCAGAAAATTGCCGCGCAAGGTGTCCCGCTGGTCGGGCAGACGGTCCTACGCGCAGCACTGGGCTGAGGACCTCATCGAAAGTTTCGGTCTGGCGCCCGCCGCGCACTCGCAGGTCCGTTTTCATCAGGACGGCGTCCAGTCGCACAAGGGCCTACTGGCAACGATGCACTCTGCACGGCGGAACTTGGATATTTGCACGTATATCCTGGGCAATGATGCCGTGGGCCGCGAGGCGGCGGATGTCATGGTTGCCTGCGCCGGGCGCGGCGTACGCGTCCGGTTCCTGATCGACGGCGTGGGAGCACTGCAGCTGCCGCGGCATTGGTTTCAGCGATTGAACGCCGCCGGTGTCGAAACCGCGATCTTCAGTCCCTTGCTGGCGCGCAGGACGCCCGGCCCGAGGAACCTGCGCAATCACCGCAAGTGGGTAGTGGCCGATCGCGAGCGGCTCTGGGCCGGCGGCAGAAACCTCGCGGCCGAGTATTTCATGGGGGATGGCGCTGTTACCCCGTGGTTCGATCTGTCGTTCGAACTGGAGGGGCCGGCGGCGGCGGCGGCGGGACTGCAGTTCGAAGCGGACTGGGCGGCGGCCGGCGGTAAACCTGAGGCATCCCTGCCCATGTCGCAGCGGCAGTATTCGCACTGCCGAACCCAATTTCTCCCGAGCGGTCCGGACCAAACCGAGGATACGGTCCATGCTTTGCTCATAGACGCATGCTTTCAGGCCACCGACCGCATGTTGGCGGTCACGCCGTACTTCGTTCCCGATGTAAGCCTGGAGACCGCGATGCGCCTGGCGGCGCGGCGCGGCGTGCAGATCGACCTCTGCATTCCGGCCAAGTCGAATCACGTCCTCGCGGACTTCGTTAGGAATCGCTCATTGCGGGCCCTGAGCAACGCAGGCGTCTCGATTCACCTCCTGCCCTGTATGAACCATGCCAAGGCGGTGGTATTCGACGACAGCATCGCGCTCTGCGGTTCGTGCAATCTCGATTCGCGCAGTTTGTTGCTCAACTACGAATCGATGGTGGTGTTCTATGACGCACCGGAAATCGAATGGCTGGCTCGCTGGATATACGCCCTGATTCCTACGGCCGAGCGCTTCGACAGCCGCCCGCCAGGGCTATGGCGGGACGTGTGCGAAGGGTTGTTGTTGACCGTTGCTTATCAGCTCTGAGCTTGGCGCCCTGCACCGTAGGACATCACCTACATCGGATTATCCGATTCGGCGAATCTGGCCCTAGTATCCTGTGGTGGTTCTACGGACGACGAGCTGCAGGTGATGGGTGGAGTTCCAGGATTACTACAAGGTGATGGGCGTGGCGCGCGACGCCACCGAAGCTCAGATTAAACAGGCTTACCGCAAGCTGGCGCGCAAATATCACCCTGATGTCAGCAAGGAAAAGGATGCCGAAGCTCGATTCAAGGAAATCGGCGAAGCGTATGAAGTTCTAAAAACTCCGCAGAAGCGCGCCGCTTACGACCAGCTGGGTCGGGGGCCGCGCCCGGGTGAGGATTTCAGACCGCCGCCCGATTGGGGTGCGGGTTTCGAATTCAGCGGCGCCGGCGCGGGTTCTGGCAGCCGGGACTTCAGCGATTTTTTCGAGTCGTTGTTCGGCGGCGCAGGCGGTGCGCGCCGCAATCACGGCGGCTTCGATACCGATCGCGGCCCGGCCGATCGCGGCCCGGCCGATCGGGGCCCGGCCTTTCGCGGTGCCGCGGACCAGGGCGAAGATCATCATGCAAAAGTCATGCTGGACCTGGAAGCGTCCCTTCTCGGCGGGCCCCGATCCTTCACGCTGCGGATTCCCGAAATCGATGCGCAAGGCCGCCTGGTCGCGAAGGAGCGGGTGCTCAACGTGCAGGTGCCCAAGGGCATACTGCCGAACCAGACCATCCGACTGGCGGGCCAGGGCTCGCCCGCCGTCCCCGGGGGCAAACCCGGCGACTTGTACATCGAAGTCGATTTTCTGCCGCATCCGCTCTATCGCGTGGAAGGGAGGGACTTATACCTCGACCTGCCGGTGGCCCCTTGGGAAGCCGCCCTCGGCGCCACCGTGAAGGCTCCCACACCCGCCGGTCCCGTGGATCTGAAAATTCCCGCCGGTTCCCAGGCGGCGACGAAGTTGAGGCTGAAAGGCCGAGGCATTCCAGCATCTCCGCCGGGGGAACTCTACGTGGCCCTGCAGATTGCACTGCCCCCCGCCACCGATGAAAAAGCGAAGGCTCTCTACCGCGCGATGGCCCAAGCTCTGCCCTTCAATCCTCGCGCCAAATTAGGAGTGTAAGACCCCATGAATTCCGCTCGAGACGACGCTTTGCCCGGAGTCATTTTCGAGGAATACGCAGTGCTCAGCGTCGATGAACTGAGCCGACTGTGTGCGGTCGACCAGACGTACATCGTCGAACTGGTGCAGGAAGGCGTGCTCAGCGTTCTCGAGATGACCGCATCGGAGTGGCGGTTTTCCGGCGCCGCATTGCGGCGGGCGCGCACGGCACTGCGCCTACAGCGAGATCTGGAGATCAATCTTCCGGGTGTCGCATTGGCGCTGGAATTATTGGAGGAGATCGAACGACTGCGCCGCGAACTGACGGTTGGTCGCCCATGAACGCTGCGGCCCAATCCGATGCATTCGTGTTTTTCGGCGCCACCGGAGATTTGGCGTACAAAAAAATCTTTCCGGCCCTCTATGCCATGGTGCATCGGGGTGAATTGAGCATTCCGGTCATCGGCATCGCACGCGCGGGATGGACGCTCGAGAACCTCCGCGAGCGCGCCCGCGAAAGTGTGCAAGCCGCCGGCGACTTCGAACCGGATTGCCTCGCAAAATTGGCCGCATTGCTGCGGTACGTCGACGGGGATTACGCGGACCCCGATACCTTCGCGCGCCTCAAGCAGGAATTGGGCGCTGCGGCTCGTCCCATCCACTATCTGGCAATTCCGCCCAGCTTGTTCGCGAGCGTCGTGCAGGGGCTCGCGAAATCCGGATGCGCGCACGATGCCCGCGTCATCGTCGAAAAACCCTTCGGCCGCGATCTCGCGAGCGCGCAGGCGCTGGACGCCACGTTGCACGAAGGTTTTCCAGAAGCTGCGATATTTCGCATCGATCACTACCTGGGCAAGGAGGCGGTGCAGAACATCCTGTACTTCCGCTTCGCCAACACTTTTCTCGAGCCCATCTGGAATCGCGTCTATGTGAAGGACGTGCAGATCACCATGGCCGAGCAATTCGGGGTTCAGGGCAGGGGGGCATTTTACGAAGAGGTCGGCGCCATTCGCGACGTCGTCCAGAATCACCTGCTGCAGGTGATCGCCTTGCTGGCGATGGATGCTCCGGTGGGTCACGAGTCGCAAGCCATGCAAGCCGAGAAGCTGCGTCTGTTTCGCGCGATGCGCCCGCTCGACCCCCGTGACGTGGTGCGCGGGCAATTCCAGGGCTATCGGGAAGAGAAAGGCGTGGCCAAGGATTCTCAGGTGGAGACGTTCGCGGCGCTGCGGCTGTACATCGACACCTGGCGCTGGGCGGACGTGCCGTTTTACATCCGGGCCGGCAAATGCCTGCCCGTTACGGCGACCGAGGTCATCGTAACCCTCAAGCGGCCGCCGCTCTCGGTCTTCGACGCGAGCACCGCGATGCCCGCCGACAATTACTGGCGGCTACGCCTGAGCCCGGAAGTGGTGATCGGCACCGGCGCCCTGGTGAAGCGCAATGGCGAGGAGATGCGGGGCGAGCCGGTGGAATTGATCGCGCGTCATCGGACGCAGACCGAGAAGTCGCCGTATGAGCGTCTGTTGGGCGATGCCATCCGCGGCGATACGTCGCTGTTCACGCAGGATGCGAGCGTCGAAGCGGCATGGCGCGTGATCGATCCCGTGCTGCGAGATCCCCCTCCGGTGGTGGAGTACGAATGCGGCTCTTGGGGTCCCGGCGCCGCCAACGACATCGTGGACGGGGACGACGTATGGCATAACCCGCAAATCGAACGGACAGACCCATGCTGAGCGAGCCCGTAGCCGCCGGCGGGGACACCGTGTTTTTGCTGGACGTGGACAATACTCTGCTCGACAACGACCGCTTCGGCGCAGACTTGGGTGACCGCCTGGAGCAGGCGTTCGGAGCCGCCGAGCGAGCGCGCTATTGGCAGATATTTTCGAACCGCCGCGAACAGCTGGGCTTCGCCGACTACTTGGGCAGCCTGCAAGTGTTTCGCACCGGACTCGACGACCGGCCGCAGCTGCTGCTGTTGGGCGAATTCATGCTGGAATACGAGTTCGCAGAGCGGGTCTATCCCCAAGCGCTGGCCGCGATCGCGCACCTGGCAACATTCGGGCGGCCGGTGGTGCTGTCGGACGGCGATGTGGTATTCCAGCCGCGCAAGATCAAACGCGCAGGTATTTGCGACGCGGTCGGTGGCCGAGTGCTGATCTACCTGCACAAAGAACAGGTATTGGATCACGTGCAGCAGCGCTACCCGGCCGCTCACTATGTCATGGTGGACGACAAGCCCAATTTGCTCGCGGCGATGAAAGCCGTGCTCGGCGCCAAATTGACGACGGTGTTCGTGCGCCAGGGGCACTATGCGCTCGCCGCCCAGCCAAATACGCAGTTTCCTGCTCCCGATCGCGTTATCGAACGGATCGGCGATCTCCTCGGTCTCAACTCCTCCGACTTTCAGGTGCGCTCATGAAGCCAACTCAAGCCCTCCACGATGCAGGCCAAAGCCTTTGGCTCGACAACATCACGCGCGACATGCTCGACAACGGCACGTTGCGCCGCTATGTCAGCGACTTATCGGTCACCGGACTTACGTCCAATCCGACGATTTTCGACGAGGCCATCGGCAACGGCTCGGCCTATGACGCAGGAATTCGAGAGAAAGCACGCGCGGGGCTCGCCGGCGAAGCGCTGTTTCTCGAGCTGGCGCTCGAGGACCTGCGCCGCGCGGCCGACGTGTTCCGACCGGAGTACGATCGCACCGCAGGCACCGACGGGTGGGTCTCGATGGAAGTCTCGCCGCTCCTGGCCAGCAATACCCAGGCGACCATCGAGGCGGCGTTGCAAATCCATAGGCTCGCCGATCGGCCCAATCTGTACGTGAAGATTCCGGGAACCGCCGCAGGCGTGCCGGCCATCGAGGAAGCGATATTCGCCGGGATTCCGGTCAACGTCACATTGCTGTTTTCGCGGGAACACTATCTCGCCGTCGCCGGCGCCTACATGCGGGGCTTGGAGCGGCGCATTGCGGCGGGTCTGGACCCGCGCATCAGTTCGGTGGCCTCGCTGTTCGTCAGCCGCTGGGACCGGGCCGTAGCCGACAAGGCGCCCCCGGAGTTGCGCAACCGGTTGGGCATTGCCATCGCGATGCGAACTTACCGCGCGCATTGTGAACTTCTCGAGACCGAGCGCTGGCGCGAGCTCGCCGCCGGCGGCGCCCTCAAGCAGCGGCTGCTATGGGCCAGCACCGGCGTCAAGGATCCGCAAGCACCGCCCGATCTCTACGTCGCCGCGCTCGCGGCGCCCGACACCATCGATACCATGCCGGAAAAGACGCTGCTGGCGTTTGCCGAACACGGTACCGAGGGGCCGGCGATGCCCAAGGACGGCGGCGAGGCTGAAGGGGTATTGAAACGCTTCGCGGCGGCGGGGATCGACGTGGATGCGCTGGCGGCGAAGTTGCAGATCGAAGGCGCGCAGTCCTTCGTCAAGTCTTGGACAGAACTCATGCAGCGCATCGCCGAGAAGGGCACCGCACTGGCGACATCGTGAGTACCGAGGCCCTACCGCAGCGCATCGACCCGTTGGCGGGACAGCCCGCGCCCGCCGAGCGGCTGGTGAACGTGCCGCGGCTCATCACCGCTTACTACAGCGAGCGCCCGGACGTATGCGAACCGGCGCAGCGCGTGGCGTTCGGCACCTCGGGCCACCGCGGTTCGTCGTTCGAGCGAAGCTTCAACGAAGCGCACGTCCTCGCGATAACGCAGGCCATTTGCACTTACCGCAAACAGCATGACATCGATGGACCGGTGTTCGTGGGCTTCGACACCCACGCGCTATCCGCACCGGCCTTCGCCACCGCGCTCGAAGTACTGGCCGCGAACGGTGTCGAGGTCATGACGGCGGCGGATGACGAATACACGCCTACACCTGCCATCTCGCACGCCATCCTCAAGTACAACCGCGGACGCACCGCCGGATTGGCGGACGGCATCGTCATCACCCCGTCTCACAACCCCCCCGACAGCGGCGGATTCAAGTACAACCCACCGAACGGCGGCCCTGCCGACGCCCAGATAACCGCGTGGATGGAAACGCGAGCGAATGAACTGATGGGCGCCGGTCTGAGCGGCGTGGCCCGAATCGATTACGCGGCGGCGCGCCGCGCCGCGACCACGCATGCGCACGACTTCGTCGAATCCTACGTGGGCGATCTCGGACAGGTGATCGACATGGACGTCATTCGGGGTTCGAGGATCCGGCTGGGCGTCGATCCGTTGGGAGGCGCCGGTGTACACTACTGGGCGCGCATCGCGGAACGCTACAAGCTGGATCTGCGCGTGGTCAACGATGAGGTCGATCCGACGTTTCGATTCATGACCCTCGATTGGGACGGGAAAATCCGCATGGACCCCTCGTCCGCCTTCGCCATGCACCGTCTGATCGCCCTCAAGGACAGCTACGACATTGCCTTTGCCTGCGACACGGATCACGACCGGCATGGCATCGTGACGGCCGGCAGCGGTTTGATGCCGCCCAATCACTATCTTTCGGTAGCCATCGATTACCTATTTCGACAACGCACTGAATGGAAGGCGCATACCGCCGTCGGCAAGACGGTGGTGAGCAGCGCCATGATCGACCGCGTGACCGCCCGCTTGGGGAGACGCCTGTACGAGGTGCCGGTGGGATTCAAATGGTACGTCGCCGGCCTTTTGGACGGCAGCCTCGGGTTCGGCGGCGAGGAAAGCGCGGGGGCCTCGTTCAATCGATTCGACGGCAGCGCGTGGAGCACCGACAAGGACGGCATCGCGGCGGCGCTGCTATCGGCCGAAATCACCGCGCAAACCGGCCGCGACCCCGCGCACGCGTATCGCGAGCTCACGCACGACTTGGGTGAGCCGTTCGCCGATCGAGTGGACGCGCCCGCCACTCCGGCGCAGAAGAAGAAGCTCGCACTGCTCGACGGCGCGCAAATTCGGACCGCTGAGCTCGCGGGCGAAAAAATCGATCGAGTGCTGACGCATGCGCCCGGCAACGACGCACCCATCGGCGGAGTCAAAGTCATATCGAAGAGCGGCTGGTTCGCGGCGCGCCCTTCGGGTACCGAGAACATCTATAAAATCTACGCCGAGAGTTTTCGCGACGCGGCGCACCTGCGCCGTCTGTTGACCGATGCGCAAACCGTCGTGGATGGCGCGCTCGCCGGCAAATGAGGTCGTTCCGGCCGGCCGATTCGGGCCGTTGAGCCGGTCACGCCTCTCTATTCCTTCTTGATCTCGTGTCCGCCGAATTGATTGCGCATCGCGGCGAGCAATTTGTCGATGAACGAGTCCGAATCGCGCGACCGGAATCGCTCGAGTAGTGATGCCGTGATGACCATGGCGGGTACGCCCAACTCCACCGCTTCGGCGACGGTCCAGCGTCCCTCGCCCGAGTCTACGACATACGGTGCAATGCCTTCCAACGTGGGGTTCTTCTGCAAGGCATTGGCGGTCAAATCCAACAGCCAGGAACGGACCACGCTGCCGTAACGCCAAATTTCGGCCACTTGACTCAAATCGAGCTCGAACTCGCTCTTGTGCTGCAATATCGAGAAGCCCTCGGCATAGGCTTGCATGAGGCCGTATTCGATTCCGTTGTGGATCATCTTCGTGTAGTGGCCGGAACCCACCGCGCCGACGTGGCCCCACCCCTTGTCCGCCGCCGGCGCCAGGGTCTCGAAAATCGGGCGCAGCCGGTCTACCACCGCCTTGTCGCCGCCGATCATGAGGCTGTAGCCCTCGGCCAGTCCCCACACGCCGCCGCTGGTGCCCGAATCTACGTAGTGGATGCGGCGCGGCACCAGCGCCGCGGCGCGCCGCTGCGTGTCCCGATAGTTCGAGTTGCCGCCGTCGATGATGCAGTCATCCGCAGCCAACAAGGGTGTCAGGCTGTCGATGGTCGCGTCGGTTATCGGCCCGGCCGGCACCATCAACCACACGACTCGCGGGGTTTTCAGCTTGGCGACCAATGCCTCGAGCGAAGCCGCAGTTTCGGCCCCTTTGCCTTCGATCGATTTGCGCGCCGCTTCCACCGGGTCGAAACCAACGACGTCGTGGCCGCCCAACAGCAGCCGCTGTGCCATGTTCGCGCCCATTCGACCCAATCCGATCATCGCGATTTGCATAATTGTCTCGCTGCCGCGCGTACGCACTGCGGCTGAGTATAGTTCGACTCCGGACGCGAGGTACAGCGGCTCCTCTCGTCGGTGCACGCAGCGGCTTGCGCTTGGGCGCGCAGCGCCGTGGCCGGCATCAGCGCCGATTCAGTACCGTCATGAACGCCGGGCTTCCGACCGGCTCGAAACGTCCCGTGAATTGCAGTGCGCCGCTCAACGCGTTGATGCGGAACGAGGTGATGGAGTCCCCTTTCTGATTGCACGAATAGAGGAATTCATCGCCGGGGTCGATGGCGATGCTGCGCGGAGAATCCGCATGCACCCACGTGTCGGAGGTCATGCGCAACTGGCCGTCATCGGAGACGTTGAAAACGCCGACACCGCTGTGCAACCTGTTCGACACATACAGGAAGCGTCCATCGGCCGTGAGCTGGATTTCCGACGAAAGAATACTGCCCGCGAATTTCGACGGCGAGGCCGAGATGGTCTGCTTGTGGCGCATTGCCCCTCGGGAGCCGTCGTAGTCGTACACCACGACCTTCGCGTCATGCTCGTAGAGATTGTAAAAGATACGGCCATTGGGATGGAACGCGAAGTGCCGCGGCGCCGAGCCTGACGGGGCGGAGATGACGGGTGTCGCGGCAGGCAACAGGCGACCCGCCTGCGCATCGAAGCGCCAGACCAACGTCAAATCGAGGCCGGCATCGTTGGCGATCACGAACTGGCCGGACGGGTCCGCCGCCGCCATGTGCGGATGGGGGCCATCGTGGTCGCTCGATGCAAATTGCCCGGGGGGATCGTCCACGGCTCGCGCGCGATGGCGGGCACCGACACTTGGGCGTACATCCGACGCATCGCCCAACGAGCCGTTTTGGGCTACCGGAAACACCGCCACGTTGCCGCCGGCGAAATTGGCGACGAATACGAACTTGCCCGACGGGTGCACGCTGACGTGTTCAGGCAGCGTACCGCCCGAGCGCACCGCTCCCAAGCGTGTGAGCCGCAGGCTGTCGGGATCGATCGCATACGTGACCACGGCGCCGTTGCGGGTGCCCTCGAAATTGTCGATCTCGCTGATCGCGTAGAGCCGCGTCTGCGCCCCGTTCAATGCAAGCCACGTCGGATTGCGGATGTCATCGACGACTTGCAGCTGCGTCAGCCAGCCCGTCGCGCGGTCGATTCGAAAGAGATAGATGCCCCCGCCATTCGGCGTGTAGGTTCCCACGTAGGCATAGGAGAAGGCCGGGCTCGCCGCGCCCGCCGCAGGCAGGCTCAACAGAGCCGCCGTCCGTTTGATGAAATGGCGGCGTGTAAATCCTACTCTCAGCAACGCGCCCTCGGAGATTCCGGCCCCAGCTTATCGCAGTCCGGCAAACCGAGCCCGGGGCTATTTCGCGTACCCATCGACAGAAACGGTGATGAGCGGGTAAAAAACTGTCAAGTAGTCATGAGCGCCCGTTGCGGCCCGCAGGCGCACCGGCGGCGGCCGGCGCGCTCATGGTCAAGCTTCCGTCTTGACGGGCAAGCTCGCGGTTGGTGCGTCCGGCCCGTCGGTCGCTTCAGGATTTTCCGGCGCGTTCGCCTTGCGCTGCTGCTTGGCGTCCTGCCGGGCTTTTCTGGCTGCCTCTTTCTGCTTTTTGACGTGACGATAATTTGGTTTAGCCAACTTCACTCTCCTCGAACTTGTCCATGGCTTTCAGTTTACTCTGCCTGCACGGAAACGCGTACCGATAACCGGTGCCGGCCACCGCCGACGATCACGCCCCGCAGCGGCGACACATCGCCAAAGTCGCGTCCCCAGGCAATGATGATGTGGTTGCAGTTCACCCGTAGGTCGTTGGTGGGATCGAGATCGATCCAGCCGAACGGCGGGCAAAACACCGACACCCAGGCGTGCGATGCGTCCGCGCCGATATAGGCCGCGTCCGCCCCCGGAGGCGGCAACGTTCGCAGGTAGCCGCTCACGTACCGAGCGGCGAGGCCCCGTGACCGCAGAACCCCGATCATGATGTGGCTGAAGTCCTGGCACACCCCGCGGCGGGCCTCGAAAGCCTCGATGGCGGACGTGCGGATATTCGTGGTGCCGGGCGCGTATTTGAATTCGCGGTGGATCTTGCTCATCAGCGCTTCTGCGGCGACCAACACGGGGCACCGCGGCAAAAAACAGTCCTCGCCATAATCGGTGAATGTTTGCTTGATGCGGACGTAGCTCGACTCCATCCGATAGCGAGACGCGTCCAGCAGATCCTCGCTCATGGGCTTTCCCGAAAAAGCCAATTTGGCGCTCACGGTTTCCCACGCATCGCTGTCCGCGGCGATGGCCGCCGGCGCCGAGCGCACGTCCACTCCGACCTCGGCGAGCACCTCCAGACGATCATGCGGCAGGTCGTATTCGAGTCGCGTGACGTGATTGCCGAAGGCATCGATATCTTCGCGGCGCAGGCTGGGCTGCGGCGCCAGAGTAATGGCGCGCCTGTGGCAGGTCTGCAGGGGCGTGTCCCGAGGAGTCAAATGCAACAATTGATGCGAATGTGCGACGTCGCCGCCATAGCTGTACACGGTCTCGTGCCGCACCCGGTAGCGCACGATTCCGCTCATGCGGCCACCGTGCGCATTTCGATGTCGATGAGGGAGAAATGTTTGAGCGACAAGCGATCGGACAATCTACCGGCGGCGCTCGCCAACGTGTCCAGTTGCTCCGCGAGGGCCTGCCGCGCCCGGACGGCGCGTGCACTCTCGCCGTCGATGGAAGCCAGTTCCAATTGTTCGACGCCGGCCACTGCTTCGTCGATGCAGTCGTCCGGATTGCCGCCCAGAGACGCCGCGATCCGCACCAGAGAATACTCGATGTGGTTCCACTGATATGCCAAGGCCCGCGGGTTGGTCTTGTCGAACACCAGCAAATCGATGGTCGAACCCAGCAATGGCGAAGCCAAGTAGCGCGTCCGATACGTAATCGTGCTGTCGCCGATATCGAGCAGCCACTCCAGCTCGCTCTGGGTGGTTGCGGCGCCGGATCTGAGGCGCAGTGCCAAGAATTCGGATAGAAATTGCAGCCGCTCGACGCGCCGCCCAAGCATCATCAGCCGCCAGCCGTCGTCCTGCGTCATGCCGTCCAGAGCGAAGCCGGCGAGCGCCGCCAACGACAGCAGCAAGGAGTCCAGAGTTTCGCGCGGATCGGCCTTGCGCTCGGCCGCCCCCTGGAACTGGCGCTGCAGCACGCCGATGGCGCGCCAGTTCTCGCCCGACAAGCGGCTGCGGGCCTGCGCGGCGCACCATTGCAGTCGGTTCAAATCGGTTTTGAGCCCCAAGGGATTTCCTTCCTCGAATACCGGCATCACCCCCTCGGCGCTCTTCGGCATGATGATGAAATGCCGGCAGGTTTCCAGAGCGTGCGGCCACAGCGTTACGTTCGTGCGCACCCCCAAAGTCGCGCGCAGCAGCCGCACCTTGTCTTCGCACCGTTCGCTGTAGCGGCCCAGCCAGAACAAGTTCTCCGCCAAGCGCGAGGGCAGTTCATCGTGTCGTGCGAGCGGACGCGGCACCGGTACTGAACTGCCGGCGTCGTCCGCCAATCTACGATCCGCGGCCAACACCCACACATCTTTGCTGCCGCCGCCGCGTTGCATCGAGACGATGTCGGCGGCATCGAGCGCGATCCGCGCCAGGCCGCCCGGCATGACTTTGTAGCCGTTCGGCGTCGATATCGCGTAGACGCGAATTCCGAGCGCCCGCGCGGTAAAGTCTTGGGCGCTGCCGCTCCGCCACACGGGGGCCTGGGAGAAGGCGAGCCGCTCCTGCGCCACGTAGGCGTGCGGTCGGGCGGCGAGGCGCTCCAACAAGGCCGCGCGCGTTGGCGGGGTCAGGTCGCGGCCGAACACTGCCGGGAATTTCTGATTGGGATATGCAGGCTTGATGACCAAGCGTTCGATATTCTCGACGACATAGTCGAGCGCGAGCTTCTCGCCGCACCACCAGGTCGCGACCGACGGCAGGCGCAGCTTCTCTCCCAGGAGTCGCTCCGCCACCGCCGGTATGAATCCCATCCAGGCCGCCGACTCGAGCACACCGCTGCCGAGCGCGTTCGCCACGACTACTTTGCCGGCCCGCACCACCGCGATGAGTCCCGGCACGCCGAGCGCCGAATCGGCGCGCAGCTCCACCGGATCGCAAAAATCATCGTCGAGCCTGCGCAAAATGGCATGCACACGGCGCAGTCCGCCGAGAGTTTTGAGGCAGACGGTATCCCCGCGTACGGTCAGATCATGGCCCTCGACCAACGGCAGACCGAGCTGCCGGGCAAGGTAGGCGTGCTCGAAATAAGTTTCGTTGAAGGAGCCCGGCGTCAACACCACGGCCAGGGGCGCCTCGCCGTCGGGCGCATGCCGTAATAGGTTTTCGCGCAGTGCACTGAAGAATCCGCCGAGCGCGCGCACACCCAGGTCGCTCAACAGGTCGGGAAACACACGCGACACGATTTGACGGTTTTCCAGTGCATAGCCGGGGCCGGAGGGTGCCTGCGTCCGATCTGCGAGGGCCCACCATCGCCCGTCCGCCGAACGCGAGATATCGACCGCGTAGACATGCAAACGATGGCCGCCCGTGGGCATGATACCGTGACATGGCCACAGAAAATTTGGATGCCCGAAGGGAAGCTCCGCAGGCACCGTACCGTCGGCCAGCAATTGCTGCGGTCCGTACAGGTCCTGGAGGAGCGCATCGAACAGCCGTGCGCGCTGCATGACGCCGAGCTCGATCTCGCGCCACTCGGCGGCGGTGAGCAAGACCGGCAAAGGATCGAGCATCCACGGGCGGTCGCGGCCCTGGGGGTCGGCGTACACGTTGTAAGTCACGCCGTTTTCCAAGATGAGGCGGCGCGCGAGATCGATCCCGCGGCGCACGCTTTCCGCCCCGTCGCTCGCCAGACGATCGATCAGCGGCCGCCAATGCGGCCGCACCTCGCCCGACCCGTCGAGCAGTTCATCGTATCGACGGGCATCGCTCAAATAAGTTTCAAGGCGTGCTTCGGCCATCGCTCACTTTGCGCAAATCCAGCGTGAACGGAAACTCCGGCTCGGCCGGAGGAGTGACCGCCGCCATGGTTCCGGGCGTATGACCGACGCGAGCAAAGCGCGCCAGGCGCCGGCTCTCGGCCTCGAAGGAATTGACCGGAAATTTCTCGTGGCTGCGGCCGCCGGGATGAACCACATGATACTGGCAACCGCCCATCGAGCGATTCATCCAGGTATCGAACAGATCGAACGTCAGGGGTGAATGCACGCCGATGGTCGGATGCAGCGCCGACGAGGGCTGCCACGCGCGGTACCGTACCGCGCCCACGAACTCGCCCACCCCTCCGGTGGGCCGCAGCGGTACGGCATAGCCGTTGCAGGTCACGAGATAACGGCTCGGCGCAAGTCCGGTGACTTTCACTTGCAGCCGCTCGACGGAAGCGTCCACGTAGCGCACCGTGCCGCCGCTCGTGCCCTCCTCGCCCATCACATGCCAGGGTTCCAGCGCCTGCCGAAGTTCCAAGTGCATGCCCCGAGAGGCAAAGTCGCCGTATTTCGGGAAGCGGAATTCCAAATGCGGCGCGAACCATTGGGCCTCGACCGGAAAGCCCGCGCTGCGCATGTCGGCCATCACATCCGACAGATCCTGTTCCACGAAATACGGCATCAAGAAACGATCGTGCAGTTCGGTGCCCCAGCGGGCCAGCGTCGCCGGCGCATAGGGCTTGCGCCAAAATCTCGCCACCATGGCCCGCAGCAGCAGCTGTTGCGTCAGGCTCATGCGCGAATGCGGCGGCATCTCGAAGGCGCGCATTTCCAACAGCCCCAAGCGCCCGGCGGGACCGTCCGGCGAAAACAACTTGTCGATGCAGAACTCGGCGCGGTGTGTGTTGCCGGTGACGTCGATCAGCAAATTTCGCAGCAGCCGATCCACCAACCACGGCGGCACGCTCTCGCCCGGCTTCGGAAACTGGCGAAACGCGATCTCGAGCTCGTACAGTGAATCGTTGCGCGCTTCGTCCACGCGCGGCGCCTGGGAGGTGGGGCCGATGAACAACCCGGAGAACAGGTATGACAACGACGGATGGTTGTGCCAGTAGCTCAATAGACTGCGCAGCAAATCCGGCCGCCGCAGGAAGGGCGAATCCTGGGGAGTTGCCCCGCCGAGCACGACGTGATTGCCGCCGCCCGTCCCGGTATGCCGGCCGTCCAGCATGAATTTCTCGGTTGTCAGGCGGGTTTCGCGCGCGGCGTCGTACAGAAAAGTGGTGCGATCCACCAGCTCGTCCCACGTCGCCGAGGGCTGCACGTTCACCTCGATGACGCCGGGGTCCGGAGTCACCTTGAAGTTTCCGATGCGCGGATCGCCGGGGGGCTCGTACCCCTCGATGATGATGGGCTGCTGAAGAGCCTCGGCGGCCGCTTCGACGGCCGCGATCAATTCCAAATAATGGTCGAGCTCACGCGCGGGAGGCATGAATAGATAGAGCACTCCGTTGCGCGCCTGCGCGCACATCGACGTGCGCGTCAGAGCGGCAGCGGACTCTTTGGGCGATGGCGGGGTATCGACCACCCGCGGCGCGCGCGACACATCGCGTTCGCGGAACTGCCGCCGGATTTCGCTATGCGGCAACAAGGCGGAGAACGCACGCGACGGATCCGGCGCATGGATGAAGGGATAATCGCCGGTCGCCGTCCAGGGCTGTGAATCGAGGGGCAATCGATACCCGATCGGCGAATCGCCGGGAATCAGATAGCATCGCTCGCTGCGCAAGAACCACGGGCCCGTCTGCCAGCGGCTGCCGTCGTCGGTGCGCGCCACCGGCAAGACATGGCCGACGACTGCATCGAGACCCTGTTCGAATACTTTGGCGAGCCGCTGACGCTCCATTTCGTCCTTCAGTTCGGACTCGAACGGATCCACGTTGACCGGCAAGCGGCGCTCGCGCCACAGATAATAGAACGCATCCTCGTACGCCGGAAACACGTACTTGGGATCGAAGCCCAGTTCGAGGGCGACTCGGGCGAGAAAACGCTGCGCGCCGGCTTCGTCTACGCCGTAATCCTTGTTTTCGTCGGCGGTGAGGCCGGCGTTCGTCCAAATAGGCTCTCCATCCTTGCGCCAATAGCAATTCAACGACCAGCGCGGCAATTGTTCGCCGGGATACCACTTACCCTGGCCGAAGTGCGCCAACCCCTGCGGGGCATAGCGAGCTTTCATACGCTGATAAAGCGTGGCGGCCAGCTTGCGCTTCTTGGGACCGAGTGCCGCCGTGTTCCATTCCGCACCGTCTGGATCGTCGATCGACACGAAAGTGGGCTCGCCGCCCATGGTCAGACGCACATCCAACGCGGCAATCTCGGCGTCCACCGCGTGCCCCAATCGTTCGATCGAGGACCACTCTGCGTCGCTGTAGGGCTTGGTGACCCGCGGCGCCTCCCACACGCGCCGCACGCTCATGTGATGCTCGAATGCCGTCTCGCACTCATCCACGGCACCGCTGATGGGCGCCGCCGCCGATGGCTCCGGCGTGCACGCCAGTGGGATATGGCCTTCTCCGGCTAACAGGCCCGAGGTGGCGTCGAGGCCGATCCACCCGGCCCCCGGCAGGTAAACCTCGCACCAGGCATGTAAGTCCGTGAAATCCTGCGTGGCGCCCACCGGCCCGTCGAGTGCCTTCACGTCGGGCACCAGTTGGATGAGATAACCGGAGACGAAGCGCGCCGCCATGCCCAGATGACGGAACAGTTGCACCAATAGAGCGGCGGAATCCCGGCACGAGCCCGAGCGCTTCGCCAACGTTTCCTCCGGAGACTGCGTGCCCGGTTCGAGCCGAATCAAGTACTGAATGTCACCGGCCACGCGTCGATTCAGCGCCACGATAAAATCGATGGTGCGCACCCGCTCGGGCACCACGCCGGCAAGATAGCTGCTGATCAACGGGGTGGCCGGCGACTTGACCAAGTACGGGACGAGCTCACGCCGCTCGTTGGAATCATATTTGAAGGGAAAACTTTCGGCGTAGGGCGTGAGGAAGAAATCGAAGGGATTCAGCACCGCCATCTCGGCCACCAAGTCCACTTCGATGCGGAACTCCCGCGTTTCGTCGGGAAACACCAAGCGCGCGAGATAATTTGCCTGCGGGTCCTGTTGCCAGTTGATGAAGTGATCGGTTGGCTGCACTCTCAGCGAATAGGCGAGTATTCGAGTCCGGCAATGCGGCGCGGGCCGCAGCCGTATGACCTGGGGGCTCAATCCCACCATCCGGTCATAGCGATAGTGGGTGACATGATTCAGAGCAACGTGGATGGACAAAGTACTTTCTCCGCTTTCAGGCAAGCTCAATTCGACATGAGTACCGCGCCGTGCGCACCATGATGGTGCGCCTCCCCCTGAAAGCCATTGTTCGCGCGGCGTGGTTTGACAGCAGTGTATAACGCCGGCGCCCCGCGTTTGTGCCCACATTGCTAAGATGCCGGCCGCCTATGTCAGCTCACGTCCCCAAGTCTTGGATGAACTCCGCCGGTTGGGGCCTCGCCATCCTCTCCTTCATCAACCTATTCAATTATCTGGACCGATTCCTGGTCCCGGCGTTGTTCGAAAGTCTGAAGCGCTCCGAACTCGAGTTGTCCGACACCCAGTTGGGATTGTTGATGTCCGGTTTTCTCGCCGTGTACACGCTCACGGCCCCCCTCTTCGGTGCCTTGGGAGACCGCAAAGCGCGACCCCGCTTGATCGCCTTTGGCGTTGCCTGCTGGAGCCTCGCGACCACCCTTTCCGGGTTTGCCGGGAGCTTCGCCGCCTTGCTGGCGGCCCGTGCTTCGGTCGGAATCGGCGAAGCCGCCTACGGCACCATCGCGCCGAGCCTGTTGTCCGATTATTTTCCCGCCGACAGGCGCGGACGCGTGATGGCCATTTTCTTCTGCGCCATCCCCGTGGGGTCCGCCCTGGGCTACGTGGTGGGCGGCTTGATGGACGTGCATTTCGGCTGGCGGGTGGCCTTCTTCGTCGCCGGCATACCCGGCTTGGTGCTTGCCGCCCTGTGCTGGTGGATGAAGGACCCCCCACGGGGCGGTCAGGACAGCGGCTTCGCAACGGCGGGTGCGGCCGGGGCGGAATCGGCGCACGGCCCTGCGCGGAGTGCCGGTGCCGACCTTCGCTCGCAACGTGCCAGCCTGGGCTCTGCGACCAAGACCACGTATCTGCTGCTGCTTCGCAACCGTCCCTTTGTCTTCGCCGTGCTGGGTTATGCCGCCTATACGTTCGCCATGGGCGGCCTCGCCTCCTGGATGCCCGCGTTTCTCGAGCGCGTGCGCGGCATGCCGCATGGCGACGCTACCATCAGCTTCGGCTATATCGTGGTGATCACCGGGTTCATCGGCACCTTCATTGGCGGATGGCTCGGCGACTACTGCGCCAAATATTCCAAGCAGGCCTATCTGCTCGTGTCGGCGATCGCAACCTTGGCCGCAGCCCCCTTCGTGTGGTTCGCCCTGACCGCCGCGTCATCGACGGCGTACCTGGTATGCATGGTGACTGCTCAATTGTTGATGTTCCTGTCGACGGGCCCCATCAACGCATCCATCGTGAATCTCGTATCGCCTACGCAGCGCGCATCCGCCGTCGCGCTCGAGATCTTTGTCATCCACCTGCTCGGCGACGCCATATCGCCGTACTTGATCGGCGCCATGTCGGACGCAACGTCGCTCGCGCAGGCCGTGAAAATCGTCCCTATCGCCGTCGTGGTTGCGGGGGCGCTGTGGGGTTGGGCAGCGCGCGAGCAGGCCCGTTCAGCGCGAGCGTAGCGCCTCTAAACAGGGCCTCGCACGCACTGCGCGCACCCGACGTCAGTCGTCAGTACTTCATATTCTCCAAATCCTCGATCAACCCCGGCTCCCAGCCCAGCGCCTTGCGCGTCCACTCACTCGAAGCCAGCATATCGAGCCCAGCGAAGTGCTCGCCGCGATGCACCTCGGCCCCCGCCGACTTCAACTGTTCCGCCGCGGAGTCGCTGCGTGCCAGCCCGCGCACCCGGTGCCCTGCCGCGATGAGCTCCCTCACCAGTTCCGTCCCGGATAAAGCCCGTTGCTCCCGTCACGAATACACGCATTGTCGCCCTCCTACCGTTAGGACGCGGCCCCTGATGGCCGCGCCAGGATTGACAATAGTGCCCCCCGTCAGCTAAGGCTCGCGCTCAACCCCGAAACACAAAAGTGTCATCTATTTACGTAAGTCTCAATAATCGAGGTTTTAGCCATAAATGAAGTTGCGAATGGAAACCGGTTCGTGCTTTTGCGGGCTGATAGCTGCTGAGATCGAGGGTGAGCCTTTTTGGGTCTGCTATGACCATGATGACGATTGTCGCCGTGCAATCGGAAGCCCGCTGACGATTTGGGTAGGTTATAGGACGGAGGCATTCAAATTGATTCGCGGCGTGCCAAAGTCGTTCTCCAAAACAAAAGGAGTGACTCGGACATTTTGCGGCGACTGCGGCACGTCAATTAGTTACGTAGATGATGGGCTCAGGAATGAGCTGTATATAACTATCGGCTTTTTCGACAATCCGAACGGGTTCGTGCCGCAGGCGCATGCGTATTGGCGTATGAAATTGCCATGGTTGGAATTCCCGGATGGCCTTCCTCGCATGGATACATACTCCAGAAACCGAGATAATAAATTCGGCAATCCGGCGGATCGTTGAGTCGCCAAAAAACTCTCCCATAAATGACCAAATCGGTATGGTTGCGCATCCTAATAAACATAACTACAATAATTAGAAGATGTTGATCACCTTCGATCGGGCTAAGCGAGAGAAAACTCTGGCGACGCGGGGACTCGATTTTAAGCGCGCCAAAGAAGTGTTCAATGGTCTGCATTTGACGCGTTCGGACGACCGACACGATTACAGCGAGGAGCGCTTCGTTTCCGCTGGCAGACTGGAGGGACGGATCGTGATCATAGTTTGGACGCCACGCGGCCGCGCGCGGCGCGTTATTTCCATGAGGAAGGCCAATAAACGTGAAATCAAAAAGCTCTCGCCGCAGCTCGCGTGATCCGGACGATGCGCCGGAAATCACTGAGGCCTGGGTCGCCAGCGCGGATCTTTACCGTGGCAAGAAGCTCGTGCGCCGTGGCCGCCCCGCTGGCACAGCCAAGAAGACCCAGACGACAGTCCGAATCTCGAACGACGTATTGACTTACTTTCGAGCCTCTGGTCGAGGCTGGCAAACGCGCATGGATGAAGCGCTCAAAAAATACGTCGCCGCTCGGCAAAGGTAATGTGGAAGGTTGAAGCTGATCGACGCGGCGGCCGCATCGAAATGAATTGCATTCGACTTTCCCAATTAGAACCGTAAAAGTCGACGCCCGCAGCCGACTAGGCCTGCCGGGCGTGGCCGATTTGCGCGAACGATTCGTCGAGGTCGGCGCGCGTCTCGATGTCTTCGATATCCGCGGTGAGCTTGCGCTGCCAATTCGGATATTCCTTGTCGGTGCCAGGCACATTGACCGGATCGACCATGCCCAGCAAATCCTCGATCTGGAGCGCCACGAGAAGCGAGCGCGAGCGGGCCAGGTACAGGTGCAGCGCGTTCGCCAGTTCTGGAGTGAACGGTTCTCCCGGCGAGGCAGTCGTCACCGGCTGCAGCCCCTGTTCCCGCAGGGCGGCGAGTAGCGCCGCTCGGTCCTGATCGCGTTCGCGCATCACTTCGTTCTCGATTTCCGCGCTGGGATACAGATCCAGTCGCCGTCGCAGGTCGATGTCGCGCCCCTCCCAATAGCTGCGCAGCGTGGGCATGTCATGCGTTGTAACGGTGGCGAGCGCGCGCGACACGAACTCATCCGGACGCCTGAATCGGCCGCGATCCTTCTCGAACAACAACACCTTGTAGTGGTACAAACCAAATTCGGGCATCGCCTGGCGCATCTCGTCGGGGACGACGCCCAGATCTTCGCCCACCACCAGGCACGCGGCGCGCGCGCTTTCGAGAGCGAGCACCGTCAGCAGCTGCTGCAGGGGATAGTGGACGTAGGCACCTTCGCTCGGCGAATTGCCCGCCGCCACCCACCACAGGCGAAACAGCGACATCACGTGGTCCAGCCGCAAAGCGCCGTAGTAGCTCATATTGTTGCGAATCAGCCGCACGAACCCTGCCAGCTGCTGGGTTTCCATGATGAAGGGGTCCTGGGGTGGGATGCCCCAGCCCTGCCCTTTCAGGGCAAGCGGATCCGGCGGTGCGCCGATTTCCGCACCCATGCAATAACCGGCGCGGTCCACCCATGTCTCGGAACCGGACGGATTGGAGCCCACCGCATGATCCCCGTACAACCCGATGGGCATCCCGAGTTCGCGCGCCAAAGCCTGGGCGCTCCTCAGCTGTTCGTGCGCGAGCCACTGCAGGTACAAATAAAATTCCACACGCCGGGAATGAGTGGCGGCGAATCGGCGAGCCGCCTCTCCGTTTACATTACGGTATTCCTCGGGCCAGCTCAGCCACCCGGAGGGAGCGGCAAGCGTGGCACGAAAATGCCGGTCCAGCGCATCGAAGAGCGCATGCGAGCGCAGCAGCGCGCCGCCGCCCGCGACAAACCCCCGAAACTCCTGTGCGCGCTCGCTTCCCACAGTCAAGTGACGGTCACAAAACTCGCCAAACAGCAGTTCGAGAATCTCGAATTTGGCATCCGCGACACCCTGATAATCCACCAACCCTGCCGCCCGCAATTCGTTCAGTCGATCGATGAACTGCGGATCGCTCGCGCGCGCGCGCGCCGCGTTGCTTGCGGAAAACTCGGGTACCGCCGGAACGGCGATGTACAAGACATTCAGGAAATGCCGGCTCGATGCACTGTAGGGGCTCGACCGCACGGGGTCCCCCGGGGCGAGCGCGTGCAGAGGATTCAGGCCGATGAATCCGGCGCCGCGCGGTGCCAGCCAACGGATCAGCTGCTGCAGATCGGCAAAGTCCCCAATACCCCAGTTCTCGCGGGACCGCACCGTATACAGTTGCACCGCAACACCCCACAGGCGGCGTCCCTGCACGATGGCCGCAGGCTCGTAGCATCCGGTCGGTGCCAACACCAAGGAACAACGGGACATGACATTCGCCAGCTTGACCTCTAATTCGTGGTACCCAGGCGGCAAGTCCGCGGGCAGGTCGAGCCTGCGTCGGGTGATCCACGAGCCTTTGACCTCGCCTCGCCAGACCTCGGGACAATCCGCGGTCGAAACGGCACCGTCGCGACGGCCGCCATCCTCCAGATTGACCGTCCACAGTAGAATGGCCCCGAATTCCCGCGCGGGGACGTTGACCTCCACGCCGGGGCGGCCGCCATGCGCGGCGGCTATGGCCGGCAACAGTTGCCCGCAGCGCGCAGCTTCTACGGCATCCAACTGGACCGCAAGAGCCGCCATGTCATCCACGGCGCACCCCATGGCCCGCAAGATGTCGGTCTTGGTTTTTAGGCTGAAGTAGCGCAGATCGCCGCGATAATCGTGGTAGGCCTCGCCGATGCCGCGCAGTCGCGCCATCCTGTCGATCAACGTTGCGTCCAAGGTCAGCACTCCAATAGCACGGCGCTGTTTGCCGCCAACTCATAAAGATTCGAGAGATCCAAGGTTTGCCCCTTCCCGTCCTCGCGCGCGGTATCGAATCGACGCGCCCACGGCACACCGGGCGGCGCTGCGGGGATGCAGAATTCTTGCCGGTCATCGCTGGCATTGAGCAACAGCAACAAGCGGTGAGCCGTGTTGTTGCGATTGCCGAACAAGATTCCCAGCGTTTGCACATGCGCATCGTGCCAGTCATCTTGGGTCATTTCGCGGCCGTGCCTATGCAACCAGCTCACATCTTTGATTCCCGTTCGCGACGCGGTTCCCTTGAGAAAAGTCTCACGCCGCAGCTCCGCGTGTTGCCGGCGCACCCGCGTGAGCAGGCGCACGAACTCGACCAGATCCCGATTGACGTCGCAAAGACGCCAATCGATCCAGGAAATCTCGTTGTCCTGGCAGTAGGCATTGTTGTTGCCGTTCTGTGTACGGGCAAATTCGTCTCCTGCCTGCAGCATGGGTACCCCCTGGGACAGAATCAGCGTCGCCAGCAGGTTTCGCATTTGCCGCCGGCGCAACCCCACGATGGTGGGGTCCTGGGTCGGTCCTTCGGCGCCGCAGTTCCAGCTGAGATTGTTGGCGGCGCCGTCCGCGTTGTTTTCACGGTTCGCTTCGTTGTGCCGCTCGTTGTAGGAGACGAGGTCGTACAACGTAAAGCCATCGTGCGCCGTCACGAAATTGATGTTGGCGGTCGGCCTTCGGCCGTTGTGCCAAAAAAGATCGCTCGAACCCGCGAATCGCTGCGCCAGCTCGCCGATTCGTCCTGTGTCACGACGCCAGAACGAACGCACCGTGTCTCGATAGCGATCGTTCCATTCGGCCCATCCGGCCGGGAACCGACCCAGCTGATAGCCGCCCCAGCCCACGTCCCAGGGTTCCGCAATCAGCTTCACGTGTTCCAGCGCCGGTTCGGCGCGGGCGGCCTTGAAAAAGGCGCAATGCTCGTTGAAGCCGTGCCCATCTCGCGCCAGCACGGTGGCCAAGTCGAAGCGAAAGCCGTCGACGTGCATCTCTTCGACCCAATACTTGAGGCAATCCACGATCAATGCGCGAACCTCGGGGTGCTCGCAGTTGACCGTATTGCCGCAGCCCGTATCGTTGACGTAGAGGCTCTTGTCGGGCATCAGGCGGTAGTAGACCGAATTGTCGATGCCCTTGAAATTGAGCACCGGCCCCACTTCGTTTCCTTCGGCGGTATGGTTGAATACCACATCGAGAATGACCTCGATCTGGGCGGCATGCAGCGCCTTGACCATGGTCTTGAACTCGACGACGGCGTTCTCGACCGCGTACTCGTTGGCCGGCGAAAACCACGCCACGCTGTTGTAGCCCCAATAATTATGGAGGCCGCGCTGGTGCAGGAAGGGCTCGGTCACGAAGGACTGGCACGGCAACAGTTCCACCGCGGTGACGCCGAGGGATCTTAGGTGCTGAAGTACGGGCGGTGCTGTCAGACCCAGATATTTTCCGCGCCACGGCTCCGGGACCTCGGGGTGCAACTGGGTGAACCCTTTGGTATGGAGTTCATAAATGATGGTATCGCGCCATGGCGTGGTGGGCGGCCGATCGTCACCCCACTCAAAGGATCCGTCGACCACCTTCGAGCGAAGCGGCGGCGCGGACGACAGCTCTCGCGCGAAGGGATCGAGCAAGGCAATCTGAGGGTTGAACCGGCTGCCTTTCTCCGGTTCATTCGGACCGTGCACATAGAAGGCGTAGTGCGCACCCGGGCCGGCGCACCGCGCCGGCAGAAAACCATGCCAGACGTCGCCGGTCCGTGCCGGGAGGTCGCAGCGCATCGATTCCGCCCCATTCACCGCATCGAACAGGCCCACTTCAATGCGCGTCGCATGACTGGAGTAGATTGCGAAATTGACGCCGCGCTTGGTCCACGTTGCACCCAGAGGCCGTGGGAAACCCGCTTGAATTAACGGCACTTACATCGGTTCGATGAAAAACATCGCTCCGCGGACGGTAAGTCGGCTTTGCCATGGAGACCGCAATCCGTGATGTGAGTACCGGTCCATTGATCTTCGCTCTGTCAACCGAGTCTAAGTTAAGGGTTATTATAGTGTTGACGGACTGGCGGCGGGTGCCCAACCTCACAATTGCGGAGCATAAGTTGACCTCTTCAAATATGGCGATCGGTGTCGATGTCGGCGGTTCGTCCATCAAATGCGCGTTGATCGATCTGGTGCATGGAACGTTTGCGAGCGATCGCTTCAGCGTGCCGACCCCTGCCCACGACTCGGTTGAAACGCTGCTCACGGCCCTGGCCCAAGTGGTCGCGAATATTCCCGGCGAATACCCGGTGGGCGTCGCTTTTCCCAGCGTCATCCGCAACGGCACGGTGTGCACGGCTGCGAACCTGAACAAGGCGTGGATTGGCCAACCCCTGGCCGAACTCGCGAGCCGGCACTTGCACCGGCCCGTGGTCGCCATCAACGACGCCGATGCGGCCGGGATGGCGGAGCTGCGCTATGGCGTAGCGGATGAGGTGCCTGGAACCGTCTTGCTGCTCACGCTGGGAACGGGAATCGGCAGCGCCCTATTCACCGAGGGTCGGCTGGTACCGAACACCGAGTTTGGGCATCTCGAGGTGCAGGGCCGAGAAGCTGAACTGCGCGCTTCCGGGCGCGCCAAAGTCGAGCAGAACTTGAGTTGGGATGCCTGGGCGGCAGAACTCGATCTGGTCTTGCACGAACTGCATGCGCTGCTGTGGCCGGATCTCATCGTTCTGTGCGGTGGCATCACCGAGGAGCCCGAAAAATTCATGGATAAGCTTCACTGTGAGGCGCGTCTGTGCATCGGCGCACTGCGCTCGGAAGCCGGCATCGTCGGTGCAGCCCTCGCGACTACCTCGATGGCCCGGCAGGCACCCGCCAAGGTGTAGGGGCCGTGATAAGAGCCGTACAGGTGCTTGGCCTGACAGCCGCTCTCGCCGCGTGCGCAACCGCGCCCGGACCAGCGCCCTACTCGCCATCCCAGGCTCGGACGTCGATCGTCGGCAACGCCACGGCCATGCTCGGCCAACCCTATCGATATGGCGGAGCCGCACCGGGCGGTTTCGACTGTAGCGGGCTGGTGGTTTACGCAACCGGCGGCGCGGGGCTGCAGTTGCCGCGAACCGCTCAAGAGCAACTGCATTCCGGCTTGCCGGTCGCACGCCGCAATGTGCAAGCCGGCGACCTCGTGTTCATGCATTTGGCCCACAAGGAACTTCATGTTGGAATCGCCCTCGACGGCGACCGCTTCGTTCACGCCCCTTCCCGCGGCGGCCACGTGCGCATCGACTCACTCAACTCTCCGCCCTACGCCCGCGGCTTCCTCGCGGCCCGGCGCATCATCGATGGTGCAGCGGCGGCGCCGGCGGCTCGCGCAGCAAGTGGGATATAATTCTGCGCCTGGCCTCCACCCATCTGAGGAAATCCGCATGAAGCTCTATTACGCGCCCGGTGCCTGCTCCCTCTCGCCGCACATCGTTTTGCTGGAAGCGGGGCTGCCGTTCACCATGGAAAAGGTGGATCTGAAGACCAAGAAGACGGAAAGAGGCACGGACTACCTGACGATCAACTCCAAGGGAGCCGTCCCCGCACTGCAATTCGATGATGGCCGCATCCTGACCGAAGGGCCTGCCATCGTTCAATATCTCGCCGATCAAAAGCCTGATTTGCGCTTGGCGCCGCGCGCCGGCAGTTTCGAACGCTACCAGTTGATGGAATTCCTGAATTACATCAGCGCCGAGCTGCACAAGTCGTATGGTGCGCTGTTCAATCCGGGCATTACGCCCGAGTGGAAGGCAGCGACCCTCGCCAACCTGCAGAAGAAGTTCGAATGGTTGAGCGGTTATCTCGGGAACAAGACCTACGCGATGGGCGAGGCCTTTACGGTGGCGGATTCCTATTTGTTCACCGTGCTGAGCTGGTCCGCCCGCCTGAGTGTCGACCTCGCCAAATGGCACGTGCTCTCGGAGTATCTGGCGCGAGTGGGGCATCGACCCAAAGTTCAGGAAGCACTCAAGGCCGAAGGCCTCATCCACTGATCGCAAGGGCTTCCGAAACCCTCATCGCTGCCCCGCGGCATCGAGCGCATCGCTGCCCACCAGAGCGAACTGCAACGATGCCAGCCGTGCGTACAAGGGACTCTGGATCATGAGTTCCGTGTGCGTGCCCACGGCAATCTTGTGGCCATGATCCATCACGACGATGCGATCGGCCTTCAGTACGGTTGCAAGTCGATGAGCGATGATGATGGTGGTACGTCCTCGCATGAGTTTTTCGAGCGCTTCTTGCACGAGGCGCTCGGACTCCGCGTCGAGCGAACTAGTCGCCTCATCGAGCAGCAGTATCGGCGGATCCTTGAGAATCGCTCTGGCCAGAGCGATTCTCTGACGCTGCCCACCCGAGAGCCGGGTACCCCGCTCGCCCAAGAAAGTATCGTAGCCCTGCGGCAGCCCGCGCAGGAATTCATCCGCCGCGGCGGCCACGGCGGCAGCTTCTATCTCGGCATCGGTAGCGCCGGGCCTGCCATAACGAATGTTGTCGCGCGCGCTCGCACCGAACAAGACGGTTTCCTGCGGCACCAGGCCTATCTTGGCGCGAATATCTTCGGGGCGAAGATCGGCAAGGCGCACATCATCGATCGATACGCGGCCCGAATCCGGGTCGTAGAACCGCAACAGCAACTGGAACGTCGTGCTTTTGCCGGCCCCCGAGGGACCTACGAAAGCGATCTTCTCGCCCGGCGCCACATCGAGGCTGAAGTTTGCCAGCGCGGCGGTATCGGGCCGGGACGGATAATGAAAGCTCACGTTGTCGAACCGTATGCTGCCGCGGACTCGCGCCGGCAATTCCAGCGGCTGCGGCGGCGGCCCGATCGCCGGGCGCGCTTCGAGCAATTCGCTCAGCCGCTCCATGGCGCCCGCCGCACGTTGCATCTCGCCCCACATTTCCGTGAGCGCCGCGGCCGAGCTGCCCACGAAACCGGCATACAACAGAAACTGGGCGAGCTGACCGCCCGTCATGGTACCCGCGAGCACCTGGTGCGCGCCCAGCCAGAGGACGAAGGTAATGCCGGCGAATACCAGCATGATCCCGATTGCCGTGAGCGCTGCACGCACGCGTGTGCGGCGCACCGCGGTGGCGAAGCTGTCTTCGACCGCTCTGCGATATCGCTCGCTCTGCAACTCCTCCAGAGTAAAAGCTTGCACCGTTTGAATGGCATGCAGCGTCTCGCCCGCGAGCCCGCTCGTATCCGCGATCCGATCCTGCGAGGCGCGCGACAGCCCCCGCACGCGTCGGCCGATGACGATCAAGGGCACCACCACGATGGGGATCAGCACCAGAATGACGCCCATGAGCCCTGCGTTGGTGAGTCCCAGCATCACGAGCGCGCCGAGCAAACTCAGCGTCGAGCGCAAGATGATGGATAGGTTCACGCCGGATATCGCCTGAACCAGGGTCGTGTCCGTGGTCAGGCGCGACAGCACCTCCCCCACGCGCGTGGTCTCGTAGAACATCGGGTCCATGCGCACCACTCGCCGGTAAACGGCCGTTCGCATGTCCGCAACCACGCGCTCGCCCAACCAGGTGACCAAGTAGAAGCGCAAGGCCGCAAAGGCACCGAAAATCACCGCAGCGGCGAGGAAGCCGAGGAAGTATCGGTTGATGGTGCTGGCATCCTTCGCCGCGAGGCCATGATCGATGAGTTGGCGCAGCGCGATGGGCAGCGCCAACATCGACACGGTGGCGACCAGCAGGGCGCCGAGTGCAGCGGCCATCATGGCTTTGTAGGGCATGATGAACGGGACGAGCGCCCGCAAGGGATTTAAGGATTTGGCGCGGGGACGGTCGGCGGTGACACTCATGCCTGCATGATCCCATAAGTCACTGCAGGCCGCTGCCCCGACGCCCAGGCGAACACCCGGTGCAGCCCAAAAAACAACGGAGAGGTGGAAATGGCGGCGGTTGCGTGCCTTATATACCGATGTTACTGTCCGCAGACGCAGGCCCCGCTTGCGTACTTTGAAAACAAATTTTGGGGATATGATGCAAGCTAGCCACCCTAAGTCCGGTGCACGACGGGGCTCCAGCCGCCTGTTGCTTTTGCGCGCCGTCCTCGGCGCCGCGACCCTCGCGACCACCGCCGCCGGTGCCCTCGATGCCACGGCCACTCCGGAAAGCGGCACTCCCGGCGTCGTCGGGTTGGAAGAAATCGTCGTCACGGCGACCCGCCGCGAGGAGAGCATCAGCCGAGTACCCATCAGCATCACGGCCTTGAGCCAAGAAGTGATCGACCAGAAGGGCATCAGGGACTTCTCGGACGTCGCCCGCTACACGCCCGGGGTGGCGTTTGATAACAGCCAGACGAATCAGATCTCGATTCGCGGAATCTCCTCGAGCGGCGGGTCGGGCACGACGGGAATCTACATCGATGATGTGCCGATTCAGGTGCGCAACCTCGGATTCAATTCCGATGATGCACTGGTGAAGCTGTTCGATCTCGACCGCGTCGAAGTGCTGCGGGGTCCGCAGGGAACTCTGTTCGGGGCCGGTTCGGAAGGCGGCACCGTCCGCTACATCACCACGCAGCCGAGTCTCACCAAATCCAGCATGAACGCCAAGGCGGAAACGTCGTACACGCAGGGCGGGTCGCCCAACTACGAAACCGGCGTAGCCGGAGGAACCCCAATCATCGATGGCGTCCTTGCGGTGCGCGCCAGCGCCTGGTTTCGGCATGACGGCGGATGGATCGATCGCATCGATCCCACGACGCTGCAGACGGTGGACAAGAATTCGAACCACGACGAGACGACCGTGCTGCGCCTCGCCGCCCTTTGGAAACCAAACGACTCGATCAGCGTAACTCCCAGTGTTTTGTATCAGGACCGTCGGCGAAACGACGTCACCATCTACTGGCCGGAATATTCGGATCCGAGCAAGGACCGCTACTTCAGCGCGAATCCCACGGCACGCCCCGAACCCGACAAGTTTTACCTTCCGTCGCTGAACGTATCGGCGGATTTCGGCCCGGTCAGGCTGATTTCGACCACCGCGTATTTTCATCGCGACGAGATCAGCGGCTACGACGGCACGCTGTAT
>JALYHU010000218.1 GCA_030776345.1 Pseudomonadota bacterium
GCCGCGGCAGGCTTGTCGCTGGCCACACCGACAACGGCGTCCGCCGCGCCGGCCACTGCAATGCCAGCGACCGTACCAGCAGCCCCTGCCACACCGGCGTCTACCGTACCGGCGGCCCCCGCAACAACGGCAACGGCGGCGTCCGCAGGACCCACAGCCTCCACCCCGCCGGCGGCCGCACCCCTTCAGGCGGCCGGGTCGCGGGGACCCCGGGTCTTCGCATACCCCAAGAACGGTCAAAGCTCCGAGCAGCAAGCGGCGGATCAATATGAGTGTTACCGGTTTGGAGTCGCACAGAGCGGCTTCGATCCGATGGGCTCCGCCGGCGCGCAATCTGCCCAGACCGCTGGGCGGCAGGCCGATTTTGACCGCGCGCAGGCGGCCTGCTTCGACGGACGAGGTTATACGGTTCGGTAGGCGGCATTTTCAACTCGCTCGAGTCGGAATGCCGAAGCAAATTTGAGGAGCGGCAACATGTTGTGCAAAGCCTTGGCAGCGACTCCGGTTTTCTTGTTGTTTGCAGTGTCCACACCAATGCCGGCGCACTCCGCGGCGGAGCCGTCCGACGGGGGGGATCATCCCTATATCTACCCGAAGAATGGACAGACTCAGGACCAGCTGTGGGGTGACCGCTATGCGTGTCACAGTTGGGCGAAGAGCCAGAGCGGCTTCGACCCGACGAAGCAGGCCACCGGTGTGGCGCCGGATGAGAACGCTTCGCGGCGGGATCAGTATCGACGCGCAATGACCGCGTGCCTCGAGGCCCGCGGCTACAGCGTGCGTTTTGGTGCTCCACCAACCGCTGCACCGCCTGCCGCTACTCCGTCGCCTTCTGCGCCTCCGCCGCCCGTCGGCGGCACACGGGTTCAGCATGCCGCGCCGCTGGTTCCCGAACACAAATATCATCCCCTGTCCGTGCAGATCGAGGGCGGCTACAGCGTCACGACAGGAACGACGAGTCAATACCTCAACGGCGGCTCGAACGTCGGCCTGGGGCTCACCTGGTTTCCACTGTCCGCGCTGCCCGTGGGTCTGCGTCTTGACGGCAGCTACAGTACTTTCGGCGAAACCTCCAAGTCGTTGGACCTCGCCTCACAGTCACTAGGCACGCCCGTGTCGTTCGGACACGCCCACGTATACGGCGGCGACCTCGATGCCGAGTTCGACCTGCGAATGGGACCGAGAGTCAAGGAATACATCTTCGGCGGTGCCGGTCGATATCGCGAGCAGACCATTTTCAAGCAAGTGTCCTTTCAGGACGGAGTGGGCTGCGACTTTTACGAATGCTTCTATGCCTACTTCCCCTTCGTGTCCGCAGTGGAGCGAAGCACCACGGGCTGGCTGAACTCGTGGAACGCCGGCATAGGATTCGAGTTCGAACTCGCCGACCCGACTCGGTTCTTCATCGAAGCGCGCTATTTGCGCATCGGCCCGTCCACCAACCACATGGACTTCATACCCATCAGGGTGGGATTGCGCTTCTAGCTGTGGCGGGCGGCGCGGCGACGCTGGCCCGAGGGAATTCAGCGCGCGTAGTCCGGGGAGCTGCGGTCCAGCATGCGCCTCAAGGCTTCGAAGTGCAGTTCCGAACGGTCGCGCCCGTCCACCATGGTGGAATTTTGGAACTGCGCCAACGTCGCCTTCACCACCGGCTCGGGTAAGGGCCGCAGAGCCCGTCCCGTGGACAGCGCGAGCACCTGCGCCTGCGCCGCACGCTCCAGGAAATAGAGGCGTTCGAAGGCCTGCGGTACGGACTGACCGACGACCAGCACGCCGTGATTACGCATCATGAGCACGGATTTGGAGCCGAGCGCGCGCGCCAGCCGCGCGCCCTCGGAGTAATCGTTGGCGAGACCCTGGTAGTCGCAGTCGTAAGCAATGTCGTCGTAGAATCCCACCGCGTTCTGCCCCGCCATTTCCAAACGCGAGTCATCGAGCATGCATAACGCGGTCGCATACGGCATGTGCGTATGCAAAACGCAGCGCGCCTGAGGCGCGAGCTTGTGCACGGACAGATGAATGTAGAGAGCGGTGTCCTCCACCGGCCCGCGGCCGCTCAAGATCTTCCCGTCAAAGTCGATCACCATGAAGTCGCTGGCCCGGATCTCCGACCAGTGCAGCCCGAACGGCGCGAGCAGAAACCGATCCGTGTGACCCGGCACCATCAGCGTGAAGTGGTTGTCGATACCCTCGTTCAGCCCGAAGTGCACGGCCAAGCGGCAGCTCGCCGCCAGATCCACGCGGGCTCGCGCGACGGCGTCTTCCTGGGGTACCCGTGTCGAGCACTCCGCCGCTGAGGCATCTACGGATTTCAGGCTGGCATTCATGCAATGACCCTCGGCAACGTGGAATCGATGGCGAAAAGTATAGCGCTCGCAGCGGGCCGACACATGTTCGTCACATTGCGACCCCAAAATACCGCCCCGAAATCTCCTCCGGCTGACCGAAGAACTAGAAACCGCACTTGCCCACGATAGATCTGGTCTACTTCAACGCCGGCGGCGGCCATCGCTCCGCGGCGCTGGCGCTCGATGCCATCATTCGCGAACAAGGGCGGCCGTGGCAGGTACGGCTCATCAACTTGATGACAGTCCTCGATCCCAAGGACGTGTTCCGCAAGACCCTCGGAATGGAGTGGGAAGATCTCTACAACACGCGCCTGGCGCGCGGTTGGAGCCTCGGGTTGGCGCAGGAGCTCAAGTTTCTGCAGGCGATGATCCGCCTATGTCACCAGGGGCTCACCGGCAGATTGCGGCGCTACTGGCGAAGGACCAAACCGGACATGGTGGTGTCCTTGATACCCAACTTCAATCGCACCATGTTCGAGGCGCTGGCCGGGGCGAGACCGGCCGCGCCCTACGTGACCATCTTGACGGACTTTGCCGACTTGCCTCCTCACTTCTGGATCGAACCGGGTCAGGCGCAGCATTTCGTTTGCGGCACCCGCAAAGCCGTGGCGCAGGCACGGGCCATGGGTTATGGCGCGGACCGAGTTCACGGCACGTCGGGCATGATCGTCAGGCCCGATTTTTATCGCGAGTGCCGCGTGGACCGCCGCGACGAACTCATCAAGCTGAAGCTGGACCCAGATCGCCCGACGGGCATCGTGCTGTTCGGCGGACACGGATCGAAGGCGATGCAGGGCATCGCGCGGCGCCTCGTGGATACGCAGCTCATTCTGATCTGCGGTCACAATACCGCCCTCGCCGAGCGCCTTGCGGCGATGCCGGCGCGCGCGCCCCGGCTCGTGGTGGGTTTCACCCCCAAGATTCGCGACTTCATGCACTTGAGCGACTTCTTCATCGGCAAGCCGGGCCCGGGGAGTATCAGCGAGGCCATCCAACAGGGTTTGCCGGTCATCGTCGTCGACAATACCTGGACCATGCCGCAGGAGCGCTACAATGCCCAATGGGTGCAGGAGAACCGCGCCGGCATTGTGTTGGAGTCCTTCAAGGACATTCGCGCCGGCGTCGCCGAAGTCATTGCGCGGCTGCCGGAGTTTCGCGCGCGGGTCGCTCGGATCGAGAACCGCGCCGTCTTCGAGATTCCTGACATCCTGGAGCGGATATTGCGTGAAGCACGCAGCAGCGCGCTCCCGCATGCCCGAGCCACGGCGCCTGGCGTGCGGGCCGCGATCCGCTAGAATGCACGTCTTTTGGGTCTCGCCGCGGACGCGCCCACCGAAGGATCAGAGTTGGCTACCTTTTTGCTTGCCTTCGGGGCCTTGATTTCCATCGTCAACCCATTGTCCGGCGCCTTCATCTTTTTCGGTGCAACGCGCGAACTGGACGTGAAAACCCGCAGCCAGGTGGCGCGCTGGGTGGCCATCTACGCATTTTGCATCGTCACCGCGTCGCTTTATGTGGGGGCGTACGTGCTCCACTTCTTCGGCATTTCCATCCCGGTGCTGCGCGTCGCGGGCGGCATCATCGTCGCCATGTCCGGCTGGCGCATGCTGACCGAGCCGGACGCCACCGGCCAGCGCCGCAGTGAAACGCCGGACCCGCGCTCCATCGACGTATCGCCGAGCAAGCTCGCATTTTATCCGTTGACCATGCCGCTCACCACAGGCCCCGGCACGATCTCGGTGGCCATCTCCATCGGCGCAGGACGGCCGAGCGGCTTTCGCCCGTCCCTGTCCTTGCTCGAGTTCTTCGTCGAAACTCTTGCCGCCGTCGCGTTGCTCGCGCTGCTGGTGTACGTCTCGTACCGGCACTCGGCGCGCCTTGCCGAATTCATCGGTTCCACCGGCACCACCATCGTGGTACGCCTCTCCGCCTTCCTGCTGTTCTGCATCGGCATACAAATCCTCTGGAACGGCGCGGCGGAGCTACTCGGCACACTGCCGCTGGGCAGCGCGGGAGCGAGCTGAGGCGGCAATCGCAACAGGGAGTCGATGTCGATGAACACGCAACGGGGCGTAACGGCCCGCTTCGTGCTGCTGTGTATCGGAGTCTGGCTGCATTCGGCCGATACGTTGGTTACCGCCACCATCGCGCCGGCCATCGTCGATGATCTCGGCGGCATTGCCTACATCAATTGGACCATCTCGCTGTACGAAGTGGGCGCCATCATCGCCGGGGCCGCCGCCGGCGTGATGTGCTCGATCTGGGGCATCAAGCGTGTCTTCGTGGGCGCGACGCTCCTGTATGGCGGCGGCTGCCTCATCGCCGCGACTGCCCCCAACATCGGGGTCCTGGTGAGCGGCCGATTCATGCAAGGCATGGGCGGCGGCATGATGCTGACGCTGTGCTACGTGGCCATTGAAGCATGGTTCGCGCCCACACTCAGGAGCCGAATGTTCGCCATCGTCGCCGCCATATGGGGCGGCGGTTCGCTCCTGGGCCCGCTGATCGGCGGCGTTTTCGCCGGCCGGCATAGTTGGCGCGGCGCGTTCTGGGCCTTCGCCGCTCAAGCAGTGGTCTTGTCGGGACTGGCAGTGCTCTGGCTGCCCGCGATGGCGGCGACGCCCCGCTCGAAGGCATCCGCCCGCGACTGGCCCCTGCTGCCTCTGATGGTGCTGTCGGCCGCGACGCTGGTCATCGCTGAATCCGGCGCCATGAGCGATGTCTCCTCGGGCGGTGTGACCGCGGCCGTTGCCGGCTGCCTGCTCGGCACCGCTCTCTTATATCTGGCCGCACGGCTCGACCGCCACGCTCAGGTTCGGTTGCTGCCGTCGCAGTTGCTGGAGTTCGGCCATCCCGTCGGAGCGGGACTCGCCATGGTATTCGCACTGTCGGCGGCGACCACCGGCTTCTGGGCGTACGGACCCTTGATCGTCAAGATTCTGTTCGGGACGAAGCCGCTGGTGACGGGATACATTCTCGCGGGAGAGGCCATCGCCTGGAGTATCGCGACCCTGGCGGTTGCATCGGCGACGGCGGCCGCGGATCCCTGGTTGATCCGCTGCGGGGCGATCGGTGTTGCGGTCGGCGCCGCGGGTTTCGCCATTGCGGTGCCGACCGGGTCCCTCGCCGGGATGGTCGGCTGCGGTTTGCTCCAGGGGGCGGGCTTCGGTCTGTGCTGGCCGGCCATCGTCGACCGAACAGTTCGCTTCGCGGACCCGTCCGAACGATCGCTCGCCTCCGCCGCTGTTTCGACGGTGCAACGAATCGGCTATGCCGTCGGCACCGCGGCGGCCGGCATCGCCGCCAACCTGAGCGGGCTTGCCGAGGGAGTCTCCGCCGCTGCGGCAAGAACGGCGGGATTCTGGGTGTTTGCGGCCTTCGTACCGGTCTTGGCAATGGGGCTCCTGAGTGCGTGGAGATTCACGCGCACGAGCCTGCGCATCGAGCCGCTGTAGTCGATGCCTCGCATTATCCCGTCGCGCACCAGCCCGGCATCACTTCGGCTCCTTGTCGCCGGCGCCCGGTTTCGTGCTGCCGTCACCTTGCGGGACCGCGATCGGGGCGACTTCAACCTTGCTCACTCCGTGGGCCTCTTCGATTCCAAGCTTCTCGGCCGTGGACGGCGTGAGGTCGATGATTCTGCCTTTCACGTAAGGGCCCCGGTCGCGAATGGTGACCACGGCGCTCTTGCCGGTCTCGAGGTTGGTCACCTCGGCCGTCGTACCGAGCGGCAGTGTCTTGCTCGCTGCGCTGTCGCCATGCGAATGCATCGTGGTGCCGTCCGCCATTTTTCTGCCGACAAACTTGTTGGCATAGACCGAGGCTTTGCCGACGCGCTTGTGCCCCGACCTGTCGAGCGGCGGCTTCGGCACCGAGGCGGCCGGGTGTGCCGGTTGCGGTTCGGGCGGGGCACCGCTCGGCGCCTCCGCCGCGTCGCTCCCCGCGCTTTGCGCAGGTACCGGCCAAGCCGTACCGGTGCTACAGACCAGCAGAAACGTGACGAAATAGGGAAACCGGGAAAGGGTCGGCATCGTGTCGAG
>JALYHU010000219.1 GCA_030776345.1 Pseudomonadota bacterium
CGACGCCGCGATCCGTACCCGCAAGACATCGTCGGTAATCGCAGTTACGCTCATGCGCAATGAGCCGGTTTGTATTTCCGCTCCGTCGCTGTGCGCGACAAAAGTGGCGGCTGCGAGGCACCCGTGGCTGAGGCCGGCTGCCGCCAAAACGACTGCTGAGCCCCACGCGAGCGTAACTCGTCGAATGGTCAGGGCGGACATCGCGCGATCAAACCAGAGAGAGGCGGAAAACTCCACTGTTTAGCGCCACCCACGGAATCGACCATCCGCCACTCGCGACCCGTGGCGGGTTGCCAAGCGCACTCCTCCAGTCCCAGGTTGAATGCGCACAGCAGCTGGTTTGCGGGCGAGCAGCGCTCGAACACCAGAAGGTCCGTCGGCGCGTCCATGAATCGCAGGGAGCCCGCACGCAGCGCGGGGCTGCCGCGGCGCAGCCCGATCAGCCGACGCGTGAGCGCAAGTTGCGAGCTGGGGTCATGCTGCTGGCGGTCCACGGCGAGTGCAAGGTGTTCGGGACACACGGGAAGCCATGGCGCCGCCGTCGAAAATCCGGCATGTGCCGCCGAAGACTGCCAGGGCATGGGCGTGCGCGCGCCGTCGCGGCCGAGGGTGGAGGGCCAGTTCGCGATCGCCTCGGGGTCCCTCAGATCCTCGAAGCCAATGTGGGCCTGGGGTAGTCCCAGCTCCTCCCCTTGATACAGAAAAATATTGCCCCGCAGACAGGTCAGCAGCAGCATGGCGAGTCGGGAATATTCGGCGCGGTGCTGAGGCATCGACCAGCGCGACACCGCTCGCGGCGCATCGTGGTTCGAAAATGCCCAACTAGGCCAGCCCACGCCTTCCGCCTCCGGCCACGCGCCAAGCGCTGTTCGAATGAGTTCCGGGGTCAAGCGGTTCGCGTACAGGAAGTTGAACCCATACGCGGTATGAAAGCGCGCGTTGCCGGAGGTCAACCGTTGCATCTCCGCTTCGCTACCTTCGCCGCCGACCTCCGCCACCGTAAATCGGCCCCCATACTCATCGGCAATCCGCCTGATCCGTTCGATGAATCGCGGCAAGTCCGGATGGGATGTGTTGTAAAGCGACTGTTGAAAATCGACCGGCCTGGTACGCGGTCGTTGGCGCGTCAACGCCGGGGGGTTGTCGCGGAGCAGGACGTCGTGCAATGCGAAGTTGACCGCATCGAGGCGAAACCCGTCGACGCCTCTCTTGAACCAAAAACGCGCACACTCGAGCAAGGCATCCTGAACCTCGGGGTTGTGAACATTCAGATCCGGCTGCTCGACCAGAAAATTGTGCATGTAATATTGGCCGCGCCGCGCATTCCAAGTCCACGCGGAACCGCCAAAGACTGATTGCCAATTGGTGGGCGGTGAGCCGTCGATTTTTGGGTCGGCCCAGACATACCAATCGGCGCGGGCGTTGGTACGGTCGGCGCGGCTCTGCAGGAACCACGAATGTTTATCCGACGTATGCGAATACACCTGGTCGATGATGACTTTCAGCCCATGCCGATGCGCCGCTTCGAGTAAGCGATCGAAGTCCTGCAATGTACCGAAGATGGGGTCCACGTCGCAGTAGTCGGCAATGTCGTAACCGAAGTCCTTCATCGGCGAGGTAAAGAAAGGCGACAACCAGACAGCGTCTACGCCGAGCGATGCCACATAGTCCAGGCTCGCGGTGATGCCGGGTAAGTCGCCGATGCCGTCGCCGTTCGAATCCCGAAAACTACGCGGATAGATCTGATAGATCACAGCGCCGTGCCACCACGGGAATTCGTTCTGCGTACCCAGGTGCGGTTCCGGCGCCGTCATGGAGCCGCCGACGCGCAGATCAAGTAGTCGAGCGCGGGAACCCGCACCCGGTAGCTGCCGGGCGCGGATTGAGCCGGCGCGCAGCCGCCGTGTACACTGCGAAAACGCCGGGAGTGCGGCTCGACTTGCACCTGAGCGTCGATGGCTTGCATCGACGTGTTGAACGCAACCACGATTTCGGTGTTGCTCTGTGCGTCCAGGCGCGATACCGCGAATATTCCCGGCGTGTGCGCGTAAGCCCGGACCACTTGCTCGCCCCCTCGTAGTGCAGCGTTTGCGCGGCGCAGGACCGTCAGCGTGGAAATGGCCCGGTAGAGCGGGTGATCGATTCCGAAATTGCTTTGCGCAGTCGTGGCCGAAGTGCCTATCAGCCGTTCGGCATTGTAGGCTGCCGTTTTGCTGGCGAACATATCCTCGCGGGCGTCCTTATCACCCCCGGAGCCCGCGAACCCTTGCTCGTCTCCATAATAGATGGTGGGGACACCGCGCAGAGTCATGAGCATGGCGTAGCCCAGAGTCACGCGCCGCAAGACCTCCTCGTCCGCGGCCAGCGGCCGCGCCTTGCGCACGAAATAGCCGAACCGGCCCCGGTCGTGGTTGCTGATGAACGTGGGCAGCTGACGCGCACCCGCCGCGCCGCCCTCGTAGAGGGCGTCGTCGGCGAACAGTTCCGCGAGACGCTCGGTGCCGACGGACCCCGCCACCGTCTCCTGCACGGCCAAGGCAAATCCGAAATCGAGGACCGCCGGCAACCGGTCGACGCGAGTATGCCGCGCGAGCTGGGCCGGGTTGAATTCAGTCGTAGACACCTCGCCGAAGATGTGAAAATTCGGTATACCTTTGGCCGCAGCGCGCGCTTGCATCGCCGGCACGAAGCGCTGCCAGAATTCGGGATCGACGTGCTGAGCCGTATCGATGCGGAAGCCGTCGATGCCATACTGGTCGATCCAATTGCCGAAAATCTCGATGAAGCCGCGCACCACGCGCGGGTTTTCGGTCATCACATCGTCGAGTCCGCCGAAGTCCCCCATGGTCGAACTCTCGCCGTGAAACGCCGAGTTGCCGCGGTTGTGATAATAGATCGGGTCGTTCAGCCATTCAGGAACCTTGACGTGTTCCTGTCCCGGTGGCACGAACGGCGTATAGGCATAGTCGGGGCGCGTGAGTTTCGCGAAATTCTCGTCGGTTTGGTAAGGCGCGGCATCCCCGAGGAATCCTCGATTGATCTCCTCGCCGGACACGCCGCCGCGGCGCGTATAAGGATAGTCCGCACGCGAGCGATATGGACAGGCGCGCGTCGGGCATTCTCGGTAGTTGATGACATCCGCCGTGTGATTGACCACGATATCCAAGTACAACTTCATGCCGCGGGCATGAACCGCCTCCGCGAGGGCGTGCATGTCCGCGTCAGTGCCGAAATGGGGGTCGACCCGCGTAAAATCGGTGATCCAGTAACCGTGATAGCCGGCCGATTCGTGGCCCGGCGCCCCCTGCACGGGTTTGTTCTTGAAGACCGGGCCCAGCCAAACCGCGGTCGCGCCCAGCGAACGGATATAGTCCAGCCGCGAAATGAGCCCTTTCAAATCTCCGCCGTGATAGAAGCCGCTGGCGGTGGGATCGAAACCGGTGACCAGCCGGCCGCCTTCGAGACCGCCGTTATCATTGGACGGATCACCATTCTCGAAGCGGTCGGGCAAGAGAAAATAAATGATTTCGTCGGCCGGCGGCCGCTCGCGGTAATTCGGCGCCGGTTGCGCCATGAGCCGCGCCGCAAATCCCAACGATACCAGCGACGCTGCTAGCGCAGCGGCCGGGAGACAATTCGCCGCACGGTTCACATTCATCCTCCCACAAGCTGGCCAGATCGCCGCCCTACGCGCCAGCGGTCAGACTCAAAGAACACCCCGCCGGCCGGCGGCCCGGCGGGAGTTACGGCAAAGCACTGTGGTTTTATAGCTTGTATTTGGCGCCCAAGAAGAACACGCGCCCATAGGTTTCGTAGTCACGGACACGGGATTGGACCCCCGCGTAGTCGATGAACGGCGTGTTGGTGAGATTGTCGACTTGGAACACGACGCCAAGACCCTTCAGAGGGCCTCCCTGGAAGTCGTATCCAGCCTGGAACGCGCTGATCTGCTCGTGCCGCACGTATTCGAGCGCCCGATCGCCCGCAAAGTCCGTGATCTCGCCGATGTAGTTGGAGCGATAAGTGGTCGCAAGGCGCGCCGAAAAACCAGCTCGCTCGTAGTACACGGTCGCCTGCCACACCGTCTTCGACAACCCGGGCAAGGTGATGTTTTGAGAAGCCAGACCGGCGACCTGTCCCGGGATCTTGATGCCGCTCTCGGTCTCCGAGACGCTGCCGCTCGCGCCGAAACCCTCCAACGCATTCCAGAACAATTCACCCGGCACGGAAAACGCGAGTTCGACCCCATCCACCCGTCCGCCCGTGCCGTTTTGAGGCGCCGTGAACAGACCGATCGCCTGTTCCGGACATGGCGTCGCGACGCCGCCGATCAAGCAAGAATTGGACTGCGACGCGGCCGCGTTCTGCGCGGCGAAATTGTACGGATTCGTGATCTGGTAGATGTAGCTCACCAGTTTCTTGTAGAACGCGGCAGCCGACAGCACGGCCCTGTTCTCGAAGTACTTCTCGTACGACAGATCAACCGCATCCGCACGCCACGGCGCGAGTCTGGCATTGCCGCCGGTCGCGGTGGGTGTGAAACTCCCCCCAGTCGAGTAAGAATAATCGTAGGACACGTCCAGCTGGTCCATGCGCGCGCGCACCAGTTCACGCGCGAGGCCTACGCGCAGTTTCTGATTGGACGGAAAGCCGAACACTAAATTCGCCGACGGCAGGACATCGTTGTAACTTGTTCCATCATGAATCGGCACCGCTGATGTCACGTACGCATGCGAATCGGAACTCTGCTGCGTGTGCACCACCTGTACACCCACATTGCCGCGCAGGTTGACGTCCGTGGACAGGTCATGATCGAGCTTGGCCATGATGTACGCCGTCGACAGCTTCTCCGAGACCTCCCACGTCTTGCCGACCAGGTAGCTCTGCGTGGTCGACGGCTGGATGGGCTGGAAATAATTGGCGAGCACGGCGGGGACATTCCAGGCGAGCGAACTCGGCGTGCCCGAAAAGCCCAAGTTGGTCGGCGGCAGCAGATACTGGCTCGCGATCTGGCAGGGACAGTTGGCATTGGCATTCAGACCCGCCTCGGGCTGCCGCTTGTTCTTGGTGCGGTCGTCGAAATTGACGCCGCCCTGAACCCCGCTGAGCCAGCCGGACAACGTGTGCGACACGTCAAGACGCACGGACTTCAACTCATCGACAACATGCGGGAAGCGGCTGTAGCCGGCGCCGTAGATGGTGGGCCCCACGAGCACTTTCGAGGGATCCGTGTAGCTGCTGTTCAGCGTGAAGCTCGGCGCAGAGCTGCTCGGGATGTAGAACGTGCCGGTATCGGTTACGCCGCCCTGGTAGGTACCCTGGGTTTCATAGTCGTGCTCATCGCGCGTCGCGCGCGAGTACCCGATATCGCCGGCGACGGTCCAGGCGCCGTTTGTCCATTTGTTGTTCCAACCGGTGGCGAAGATCCGGTCCTTGGTGATGTACAGGAAGTTACGGGACAAGGGTACGAGATTGGTGACCGTGGCCCCGACCAGCGAGTTATCGCCGCCGATAACGAGATTCGAATAACCCGTCGTCTGCGGATAGTTGCCGAGATTCACTTCCACGCTGCGCCGGTCATTCGCCCAGGATCGGTTCGTGTAATACGCATCGACGGTGCTGGTGAACACATCGTTGGGCTTCCACTCCAATGTCGCCACCGAGCCGTCACGCTTGTCGAGACCCGTGCTCGCAAGCGATTTGATGCCGTCGGTGACGTAGGTGGATGCGGGCACGCCGGCATGTTCGGTGCCGTTCTGATGCCACGGATCATACAGACCGACTTCCTTGGTATCGGTCGGCGTGTCGAGACGCGCGTAGCCGAAGGTGAAGCCCAGGCTGTGGTCCAAGTATTGGTCCACGTACGAGAAACTGGCGCGGTACTGTTTGTCGGTAGAGCCGGCGCCGAGATCGCCGTTGCCGTTCTTGATGCCGCGCACGTCGAACACGATAGCGCGCTTGCCGTATTCGAGGGGACGGGTGGTCTGCAAGTCGATCGTGCCGGCGAGGCCCTGGCCGACCACCGATGCGTCCGGAGTCTTGTAAACTTCGACCGCGTGGATCAGTTCTGCCGGGTACTGGTCGAACTGGACTGAGCGGTTATTCCCGGTGCTCACCTGCTCGCGGCCGTTCATCAAGGTGCCGTTGAAATCGGGACCGAAGCCTCGGATGCTGATGTCTGAGGTGCGCCCGTCGGAACGCTGGGCCGTAATGCCGGGCAGGCGGGTCAGCGATTCGGCGATGCTGGGATCGGGCAGCTTGCCGATGTCTTCGGAGGAGATGGCCTCGACAATGTCGGCCGATTCACGCTTGACCTCGATCGCGGACTGGATACTCGCGCGGATGCCTGTGACTGTGATCTCCTCGATGGCATCGGTTGTCTCGTTGGCTGCCCGCAGCGGCGCGGGCACCGCTGCGGCGAACCCCGCTGCGGCGAGGAACCATGCTGCGCGGCCGGTAGCGCTTGAACTTACTATGGAAATCCGCCGGTTTCTTTCCGGCTGCCCATGGATACGGGTCCGATTCGATTTATTCACTGTTTTACCCCCCCAAACAAACCAGTTTATGCACCCATTGCCACGAGATTCGTGTGCAATTTCAGCTTTTTGTTTCGATCAATTCGCTCGGTAATTATTTTCCGACAGTGTATGGCAATCCCTCGCCTTGCCAAGGCGGGTACATACGTATTCATTGCCGCTTGACGCGCGCAACATCGAGGCTGGCTTCCGACGGGTACCATCGCACTAAGCGATACTGAGCATCCTAGAAGCGGTGGTGGGTCCGCCACTCGAGATGCGTAATGCCAATCGCCGTCTTTGAATCCGCGCCCTCGACGCACTATTGCTACCGGTTGGCGAGCAGAGGGCCACGGAAGGAAACAGCGCCGGCCACCAACTAGCCGCCGGCGGAAGCATCGTCGCTTTTCTGTGGATTGTCCTCGACCACGGAGTTCATCTTGGCTTGCATCCGATGGCCCGAGCAACAACGAGGATAACCATTACCGACGCGGAATGCTGGTCTTCGAAGGTCGCGCCCAAATATCGCGGCGCTACGCAATCGATTGGCGTCAAATCGAAAACGGCGCGACATTCTCTGGGGGTATGAGCGACCAGCACTCCTATCGCTTGGCAAGTCCGTGTTCCAGTCGCAGATAGCACGGTAGTGACGGCGAGGGACGGTCTTCCGGACTCGATCTTTAGAGCGCTGGCGGGTAACGACAAACGTCTGCGAAATCCAGGTCGCGGCTCAAAAGTGCGGCTCCGGTGGCTCGAGCTCTTGCTGCGACCTCTTGATCCGGTGCAGCAGCCAAGCCGATATCGCGGGCAAATTCAGCTTCGTGTCCAAGACTCGCTATGACGGCAATGATCGACCGCGGCATATTTGCGTCGATCAGAAGCGCATGATGCCCTACCCAGCGGGAAGAGGGTAAAAAGACTCCTGCTCGGCAAGCTCGCCGACGAATCGCAACGCAGCCCGAATTACGTCAGCAGTCAGATCGTACTCGCGCTGAACTTCCTCGAACGTCATACCACCGGCGAGGCTTCCGATGACGATCGTTACCGGCACACGGGTGCCACGAATGACGGGTTTCCCGTGGCCAATAGCCAAGTCGATATTGATGCGATCGTGCGGTTGCATGGTGACTCGAATGGTACCGGTTTGGCGCGACTTGTCGAAATTTCGCTTCCATTCCGGGCATACCACGGGTAACAAATTCTGCTTGAGATCACGCCGCCTGTGCCTTCAACACAGCTGAGGGTTCTTCTTGATTGCGCTCAAAAGAGCCTGCGCCGGCCCTGTTGGCTCTCACCGTCCCTGCTCCCAGTTGCGCAACGTTCCAACATCCACGTGAAGAAGCTTCGCGAACTTCGGTTGGCTCGAGCCCGTGATGGCGCGGATTTCAT
>JALYHU010000220.1 GCA_030776345.1 Pseudomonadota bacterium
TCGCTTTGTACAGCTTTGCCAATGACGTGATCTGCGGCGGACCGGCCGTCGCACCCTCCGGAACCAGCGAACTCGTGGCTTGGCTGGATTAGAGACGAGGAATGAATACGGCGACGCGTGGATTCACGACCAGCGCCGCGTACCCGACGTAGACCGCGTGAGTTTTGAGATCAATCGTCAGAGTGTGTGCACCATAGTGCAGATGCACGTTGTCCAATACCCTGTAATCATTTGGCTTCTCCTGGAGGATCACTGCCAGAACGCCAGATTTTCCAGTCGTATAGATGCGGTGCAATGCGGGATCGAATGCCACGGAGTCAGGGGACTTGCCGACCGGCACGGTGGCGACAACGCGGTGCTGATCCAAGTCGAAAACGGCCAGCATTGCATTGGCGCCGCATCCGATGAACAACCGCCGATGAATTGCGTCAATGGCCATCCCGGTGGGCCCTTCGCAGCCTAAGAGCGGCCAACCCTGGATTAGTGCGTGCTTTGCGATGTCAATGGCGACAACCGTGCTGGTATCGTGCAGATTCTGGTACAAGAGTCTCGTCGAGGGGTCGATTGCCGCGTATTCCGGCTCTCCGCCGAGCGGAATGGTTGCGATCGTCGTCTGTGTCGACGGATCTATCAGGGTCGCGAGATGCGAATCACCGCTCGCAACATACACGAGCTTATCGAACTCATCGTAAAGAATGGCATCCGGACCGTCCGCCACGGGTATGCGCTTCACCACGAGCATTTTCACAGGATCGAAGACATCAACGGTATTCGATTCGCTGCGTGTGACGAACGCAAGATGACTCGAGGGATCGATGACGACGCCATGCGTCGCGGAATCCCCCGGCAACATCGCCACGTCGGCGGCCCCCGGCAGGGAGTTCGTACGGATCGGGACTCGATACACACCGCCGGTCCGCTCGTTGGTGATGAACAACATGTCGTCATTTATAGTCAGATAGTCGAGTATCGAGAGCATGCCATCAGCACGTAGCGGCACAAAACCGCTGAATACCAGACTGGAGGCTTTGCTCGGTGTCCCAGGGTAGATCAGGTAGCCTGCCACCCCGATTGCTACCACCGCTACGATACCGAGGCCCCCGAGGACCAGCTTGATCAGCGTTTTCATCTCATCCCCCTAAGATATTACCGTTGGTACAGTGAGTGAGTGCAGCAGCCTCAGCTGCTTAGTTACTTTCCTAAAATTTGTAAATCGCGCCGAGCGCGAAATCCACGCCGAAGATTCGCTCAGTCAGCGGGCTCTTCTTTTCAGCCGAGCCAATGAGATCTCTGAGCCCGAGACGCGTCACGAGACCCCAGTGCTCGGTCATCGCATAGACGCTCGTTGCGGTAATCCCGAAGGGGCCCAGACTCGATTTGGGGTCGTACGCGGTCAGCAAGTTTCCCGACGCGGTCGCCTGCGCCGCTTCAGCGGGCGTAATGCCGAAATATTTCTGGTTGAACTTGCTGTCATGCCAGGTGAGTTGCGTGCCGACCGACACGTGCCACCGCGGAGTCGGTGCCATGCCAAGAGACGCGCCCAACTGCACCTCGGTGGCGGGTTGAGATCCCAATTCTCGCCCAACCTTCAACTCGAAAGCTAAGGGCTTCAGCGAGTAGGTCATGAATCCCGAAACGCCGGCTGCCGTTTTGATATCCGGCAAACCTTGCAGACGCGGGCTATCCGAACTCGTACGGCCGCCACCGTAGTTGACCGACATGCCTGCCCGGAAAGCACCCTGATCCACGACGTTGAACCCAATACCTCGGATGTCCGATATGAAGACCCGGTCGTGAAACAGCCCATGTATGTCGATATAGGGGAACGGGCTCACCTTGGATTTCTTCGATCCGTCGTACACGTGTGCCTCTCTGGCGGCTAAGCCGACGACGATCGAGGTTTTCCCCCCGACCACTGGTTCAGCGTCCGGAGTGTCAGATAGGCTGATCGCCTCCGAATCAAGGGCTGTCTGCTTGCGGGTCGTCACCTCCAGTTCGTCGACCTGCGCAATCGCATTGGGCGAAGCCGCCGAATCGGCCGGCTGCGCTGTTTCGGACGGGGACCCCGAATCGGAACTTTGTGCAATCGAATGGCAATTTAGCCCAATCGTCAACAAGAATGCGCCAAGAGAAAGACGTCCACGATGGATCGTCGAAATCGTGGATTTATCGTTCGCAGTGCAAATGTTCATTGAGATCCCTGGTAAATTGAGATTAATGCCGCAAACATGCCGTACCGGAACGAGAAAGGCCCAAAGGGCTTACCGCTATTCAGTCGCTGTCGGCAGGAATCCTATTGACTGGGGTTGTCTGCTTAATGTCGGAATTTCTAGTTCTTCGCCACAATGTGTACGCGTTGTAGTAAATGCATGATCTACGGATGCAACGCTACTGGCGTGCGCGATCGCCGGAGAAGGCCGACAACACGCGGCCCTTTGGTGTGAACGATGAATACTCCGGTGGAGCTAGCCGCGGACGCGCCTGCGGAATCACAACGAATCGACTAGCCGATCTCTATGCCTAGTAGTCGAACGTATTGCTGCCCGCCGTGCATGTCGCGCTCTCCCATCCAACCTTGCGGATTTGCGCGTGGAAAAGAGATCTTGATCACGTGGAGGTTGTCGACCGGCAGACGCTTGACAAGCTTCGGGTCGGCGCCATACAGCCGTTCAAACAACTCTGCCCCGAGCGCGGGGGCGTCCCGATAGCGTCGGAAGAGTTCCTCATTGCGAAAAAACAAGTCGACGGTCAACCAGAAGGGACCGGCGTTCTTGGAACGCACGTGACGGCAAACTTCACCGAGCTTAGACATTTGCGAGCGCCTCAGGGGTCTCTGCCAAATCGATCCATTTGCTGCGAACGAGTTCAAATCCATCCCTGGTGTGCACCACGTGGTTGAGGACAAACTCATAGATCTGGCCGCGAGGGATCTCGGCAGGAGTAAATGGAAACGCATAACTCGGCAATTCGATGCCGGGCCGCAACGGCATGTGAAAGAAGTAGGGGTTGCACGCCTTTGCCATTCGATTGGCCAAATCTTGGGTAGGCGCCGTGATCACTAACATTACACCGACATCGCGCGGCGGTGGTGTGTTCGGGGGCACGGGCCGCCCCGAAGTGCCGTTCCAGCCGTAAAACCGCAGCGACAAGTCGAAGAACGACGCCTCGTCGCGAAAAGTGGTTTTGATCCGCTCACTCAGAAACCTTTGAAGCGTATCGTGAAACTCGTCCAAATGAGCGAGGACTTCCGGGTCTTCGATGCCGATGATCATGATGGTCTGGAAGGCGCCGCCGCGGGCCCCCTCCAGCTTCATCGTGTAAGGCCTCGGCTCCCACCGCGATCCGGTCACGCGGGTGACACGAGGGTTGAGCTGTTGATACTCCGCCTTGGTAACGTCCAGTATCCCGCCTGGCTCGGTCAGAAGATAGGGGTCGCTGGATTCATAGAGCATATGGGCCGACACGCTCTCGGGGGAGCATCGATTGCCGAGATCAAGCGGCTCTATTTCAAACGCGTCTTTGCCGACACGCATGAGAACGCCGCCCGTTCGCGGGTTGACGGTGCACTGACCCCCACACTCGGCGACCTTTGCCGCATGCCAGGCGGGTCCCACGCCGGCACCCATGAGTAATGGCACTGCCGCGAGAACCGCGGTGTCCGTCGTTCGCCCGCCCAGAACAATATTGGCGCCCGCCTGCACCGCCGCCATGTAGGGTTCCGGACCCATCAGTGCAACGACGTGCTCGCAGGATTCCAGCACCTCGTTGGCGACTGGGCCCATCGGCGGCAAGGGAGTTATCTTGCCCTGCCGGTTCTTCCAGACGAGGTCCGCGACGGCCTGCTCACTGTAGAGACAGGCGATTTTCGGTGTGATACCCAAGTCTCGAGCCACCTCAAGCGCAATGTCCCGGGTCCAATCGACGCCGGAGTCGGTGCCGGAAGTGCCGCAGGTGCCAATGAGCAGAGGTATCTTAGCTCTGAACGCCTCGTCCATCAGGATATCCAGGTCTCGCTTGATTGACTCTCGATTCATTTTCGAGGCGCCTCGGGCGAGGTAGGACGGGCCGCTGTCGGTGGAACCCGAATCGGCCGCGATGGCATGGGCCCCGGCAGCAATCCCAATGCGAATGTGCTCGCGCTGAACGCCGGCGCCGAGCATTCCGGTTGGAACCAGAACGGTGACATCACCCGGAGCCGCATCTACCTGTGTCATATTTTCCGCCTGTCGCCGATTTCCGAGATGCGCCCTGCTTCCAGCCATGGGATCCAGCCGCCGCCGTTGATCGGCGATCAGTTTGACCGAGGATTGAATTCCGTCAAGATTGATCCAATTCGTCAATCTACAAGCGGTATAGCGACACCATACCCATCACGAAGCGCAACGCGGCGCGGCCGAGCCTCGGGAACTCCTCGCCTCGGCTAAACTGGAAGCGCCCCTTGGTAGGTCTCGGGCTGGCGATAGGTCTCTCCGGCTTGATATTGTTCGATTGCGTGCGCAACCCAGCCGGCCGCGCGCCCCAAATGAAACAACGAATCCTGATGATGGAGGCCAATTCTCCAGCCGACGAAGACCGACATCAGAGCGAAGCTGGGGTCCACACCCTTGATCTCTTTGACCGCCGCGGTTACCTCCTTCAAGCGTGCGAAGGCAGGGTCCTTGGTAAGAATGGTGTTGCATGACTCGAAAATTGCGCGGACGCGCGGGTCGCCGGTTGTATGAAAGGAAGCCACCGTGCCAATATCGAAGCCTGGCAAGCCCTCTCCGTCTCGGATGCGCCCGACGACCATCGCGTAGGGATCGCTGCACGCTACGATTTCGAGCACGAAGCGATGCATTGCTTCAAAGCTCCTTCCGCGTCGGCCCAGCGTCACGGAAAATCCACTGATGAGCGATCGCCAGGGTGTCACCCCTGTGCTCGCAACCGTGCGCACCGCGACCGTGCCGGGCTCGAACGCATGGTCGGCGGAAAGGATCAATAGCCTGCGTACCAGATCGCCCAACGGCGGCGAAAGACCGCGGTTGCGTGCGACGAACAAGTGCAGCGGCTCAGTGGAAACTGTCGTCGTGCGCAGAGTGATCGCTGCCAATGCGCGAAGGATGTCAACTCCGGTCCGCGCCATGCCGATGGGCGAAAGATCGTACGCCTTGGGATTAGCCTGTTCGAGCAGCGTGAAGAGCGCGGTGGCGCGGTTGATTTCGCTCTCTTTGGCCAGCAGTTTGTCCATTTGTTTGACGAGCGTAGGCATCTTGGGGGGGGCTTTGCCGAATACTTCCTCCTCTTTGAAGCCCCAGAGCAGCGCTGCGACGGATTCAAATGAGGAATGTTCGGCGAGTTCCACGGCGTTTTGTCCACGGTAAAAAACGTCGCTGCCCGTGAGAAGCGTGATCTCGCTTTCATGCTTGAGCGGTCCTGGCGTGAGCGGCGCGGGCAGCTTTTTATCAAGAAGGCGGTCAATGTCCGATTTCCAATACCGTCGCTTGCGCGTGCCGGGAATCGGCAACGAACGAACGCCCTTGCGGCTGACGTACGCATACAATGTTTGCAGACTGACGTTGAGTGCTTTCGCAGCCTGTTCGGCACTTAGGTAGTTGCGATCCACTGTGATCTCCGGATGAATACGCCAATTGTAGTCCGTCTCAGCTAACCGAGTTTCCACCGCAAGCTACTACTGACGATATGTTGACTATTTTCATCCATATTGACCCACTATCCAACTGTCAGTAAATTGCCGGCGGCCCTATGCACAACAAATCTCTCTAAGGATTGCAAATGGCTGGCTGGAGTTCGCCTACGCGACCGTGGATCGCGCAATGGAAGTGTTGAAGGCCACGATAGGGGATGCGTCCGGCCGATACGCTTGGTACGTCTGCGTCGTGATGATGTTGCTGTTGTCGATCAGCTACATGGATCGCTCGGTGCTGGCGCTGCTGGTAGCTCCCATCGAGACTGCCTTTGCCGTGCGCGATACCACCATGGGATTGCTCCAAGGTGCCGCCTTCGCCGTGGTTTATGTCGTGTTTGCCTTCCCATTGGCGCGCCTCGCTGACCGAGGAAATCGCCGCAACCTCATCGTCTACGGCGTCATTTTCTGGTGCGGCGCAACCATCTGCTGCGGGCTTGCGCAGAGCGTACACCAGCTCTTTCTGGCGCGAATGTCTGTGGCGGCAGGCGAGGCAGTTCTGATGCCGGCAGCCGTGTCGATCCTTGCTGATTACTTCGGTCCCAAATCGCGTGCGCGTGCGCTCAGTGTGTATTCAATCGGACTCTATCTGGGGTCGGGACTCGCGATGGGCGGGGGCGGAGCCTTGATGAAGGTTTTGGGGCCCACGGGGGCCATCGTGCCGGTGATGGGGCTACTGGCCTCCTGGCGGCTGGTTTTCATCCTGATGGGGCTGATTGGGCTGTTCGTAATCCCACTTCTGATGGGCGTTCGCGAACCCGAACGTCTGGGCGACGATGGCCATTCGGCAGAGGCCATTCTGTCGTACGAACAAATGATGCGTGAGCTCAATAGCAAACGCACCGCGGTCTTCGGCACGATCATCGGATTCGCGCTGATTTCGCTGGGTGCAACTACGGTCAATGCATGGGGGGCCACGCTATTCTTGCGTGCTCACGGTTGGAGCATCGGCAATGCGGGGGTTCGTTTGGGTGCCGTCACGCTTGTCTTCGGGCCCTTGGGGGCCATAACCGGCGGCGTCGCGGCGGATTGGCTGGCGAAGCGGGGACGTATCGACGCCAAGCCATTCGTCGGTGTCTTGTCGGCGACTGGCTGCGTCGTTGGAGCACTCGTGCTCACGTTGCAGAGTACGATGATCGCTCTCATCGGCATCGGTGTATTGAATTATCTCATCGGCTTCAATTTTGGCATTGTTCAAGCAAGCCTGGCCGATCTTTTGCCGAATCGCATGCGTGCCGTGATATCTGCGCTCTATATCGCCACGACGAATATCTTTGCGGCGACCCTCGGCCCTCTGCTCGTCGGCATCCTCAATGACCATGTTTTCAAAGACCCTGCTCAGATCGCGACGTCGTTACGCGTCGTCGTTCCGTCGGCCTTTTTGCTGGCCGCGCTCACGCTCTGGCACGTGTTGCCGGCCTACCGGCAGGCTCTGGCCGGCCGGCGCTGACAACCTGCGCGCTTGACGCCCGCTCGCGGCGTACGCGCGTGCAAGCCGCCGCGCTACATTCATTGACGAGAACGATCAAGATTGACTGCGAGAGCTAAAGAGCGGCACTCTTCGCCCGTCAATCCCATCGCAAATGGCGCGATCGAGCACCGGGAAAAACGACTCGACACGGAGTCGCGGCGGTGCCAGCAAGAGACGCGGACGAATACAAGGCAGGGGGAAAAATGCTGGGCGAATCACTCTATTCGAAGTTCACGATATTTGCTTGTCTGGTTGTGACAATGACGTCTCCGGCAATTGTCACCCGAGCTTGGGGGCAAGCGACCGTTCAGGAGGTGCATGACAAGGAAACCGGCCTGCAAGAGATCATCGTTACAGCAACTCGCCGCGAGACGAAGCTCAGCGATACCCCGATATCGATGTCCGTCGTGACCGCGGATCAGATCGAGAATCAGCGGGTGGCGAACTTCGCCGACCTCGAGCAGTCCGTCCCGAACTTCGTGTTCACTCAGGTGACGCGGCAGGAAACTTTCTTTTCGATCCGCGGCACGGGTGTGGACAATGACACGCCGGGAGCCGACGCCGGCGTCTCGGTTTTCATCGACGGTGTCCCGAGAACCGGCGTGCACGACACGACGCCTGAGCTATTCGATCTGCAGAGCGTCGAAGTCTTGAGGGGCCCGCAGGGCACGCTGTTCGGCCGCAATACCACGGGCGGCGCGGTGATCATGCGCACCGTGGCACCGAGCTTTGATCCCACCTTCAAGGGCCAGATCACGTATGGCAACTACAATCTGGTCGAGGTCAATGGCCTCGCAACCGGGCCGCTGATCTCGGAGGTACTGGCCGGCAAGGTGTCCTTCTTGCTCCACGAGCGTGATGGCTACGTGGACAACGTTGTTCAGCATCGCGAAGAGGGCCGCGAGAAATCGGTCTCGACTCGGGCGCAACTGCTGTGGTTGCCCGCCGAAGATGTCAAGGTGACCTTTGGCGGGGATTACCTGCGCGATACTTCGCAGGCTCGGCTGGGACTGCTTGAGACGACCTTCGTTCCCTTGCTGTTTCCCACCTTGCAATATGGGCCCGATGTCACCAACGCGGGCACGAGCCCCCGTGCCTCCAATACCATCGTCGGTCTCTTCGCCAATGCGGAATGGCAGACGGCCTTGGGCAAGTTGACCTCCATTACCGGTTACCGCTCGGTGGCGTCGGGAATCTTCTACTCGCCGCTCGGCGATCCGACCACGCAACTCGCCGCGGATCAGAGCGTAAAAGATCGCCAGTACAGTGAGGAGGTGCATTTCGCGTCCAACTTGGGCGAGCGGTTCAACTGGGTGGGGGGTCTCTTCTACCTCCATCTCAACCGGCTCGACGACACCATGTACACGATATTCCCGGTACCCGGCACCGTGCTTTCGCTGGTCGCGCCGCCGGGCTTTGTTCAATACCGCGATCAGGCTGTTGTCACGACCAGTAAGGCGCTGTTCGGCGAGGCCACTTATTCGCTGCTGCAGGGGCTCGACTTCACGGCGGGGGCGCGCTATTCCTGGGAACATCGTTTCGGGCATTCGGAAATTACTCCCGCCGAAATCAGCGGGCCCTTTGCGGCCTCGTGGAGCGCATTCACCCCCAAGGGCACGCTCTCGTACAAACCCAACAAGCAATGGCTTACGTATGCCACGGTGTCTAAAGGCTTCACCAGCGGCGGATTTGATGCCGGCGCGGACACTAGCGCGGGCCTGGCCACGCCCTTCAAGCCGGAGAGCGTGATCAACTACGAACTGGGCGCGAAGGTGCTGGGACTCGACCGCCGCTTCAGCCTGGACACGGCGATTTTCCTTGCCGACTACACCAATCTGCAGCGCACGGCTTTCGACTCCAATCCCGCGGTCAATTCCTACCACACGACCAATGTCGGTAAGGCTCGCGTCAAGGGTATCGAGGTGGAAGCGACCTACCTGCCGATTTCCTGGCTCACCCTGTCGGCCAACTACGCCTACACGGACGCCAAGTACCGGGAATACAACGTCCTGCAAAACGACGGCACGTTCATCAGCTACGCGGGCAATACCATGCCGCAGACCCCGAAGCAGCAGGTGCATGTCTCGGGTGAGGCGGTGATTCCCTGGGCGGTGACGGGCGGGATGGTGCTGGGAGGCGCCGACTACACCTACCGGAGCCAGATCCAATTCGTCGATGCCAATGACACGCCTCAGGTCATCCTGAATAAGACACGCATCAACGGCTTCGTGAACCTGCACCTGGGTTGGCGTTCTGCCAATGAAAAACTCATGGTCAACCTCTTTGCGCGGGACGTCACCAACAAGCGCGCGCTCGTGAGCTTTCCGGAATTCACGTCGTATTTCGCCACATTCCCTGAATACAGCAATCCGGCGGACCACATTTATTTGTCGCGCTATACCCCGCCGCGTACTTTCGGCGTGACCTTTGCGGTGCGGTATTGACGCGATTCGAGTCAACAGCTGCGAGCGAACGCTGCGAGCTAACAGATGCGTCGCTGCCAGCCGGCGACGACTTTGGCCAGGGGCGGCCCCACGATCATGACGATTATCAATCGGACCAATTGCGCCGCGAGTGGTGACCCCAAAGCTCGCAGAGTCGTGGTGACGCAGAGATTCTTCGACGCGGAGTCCGTGTCGTATCTGCGCTCGCACGGGTGCGACGTGGTCATCGCTCCGCTCCCAGCCGGGCAAGCGGATGGCGATGTTCCCCGCGAAACACTGCTGCAGTGGCTGAACGGCGCCGCCGGTTGGATTGTCGGCCATGCCCGTGTAACACGCGATCTGCTGCGCGAGCTCCCGCAATTGCAGATCATCTCTAGAAGGGGAGTCGGGTATGAGCGCATAGACGTGGCTGCGGTCCGCGATCTCGGGCGCGTGGCCACCATCGCCGCGGGCGGCAACGATGCCACGGTCGCCGATCTGGCCATCGGTTTAATGCTGGCGCTCGGGCGTCGGTTCCGTGAGGGCCAACAGGCCTTGAGTGAGGGATCGTGGGCGATTCCGCTCGGCACCGATCTCTACCGCAAGACAGTGGGCGTTGTGGGTCTCGGCCGAATCGGGCGCAGCGTGGTGCAGCGCCTGACGGGGTTCGAAGCGACGGTTCTGGTGCACACGCCGCGGCGCGACGAGGACCTCGCACGCGCGAGCGGTTTCGGGTACGCCGATCTGCCTGAAATCCTCTCGCGCAGCGATTACCTCACCCTGCACGCGCCGCTGACCCCCGACACTCGCTTCCTCATCCGCCACGAGCGCCTCGCGCAGATGAAGCCAACGGCGTTCGTCATCAATACGGCTCGGGGCGGTTTGGTGGAAGATCGCGATCTGCTGACGGCTTTGACCAACAAGAGGCTTGCCGGCGCGGGACTCGACGTGTTCATGAGTGAATCCGACGCAACATACAAAGATGTAACTCGGCAGCTGGTCGCACTGCCGAACGTGATCGCCCAGCCGCACTCCGGCGCATCGACGCGCGAGGGGCTCGACCGGACCAACATGGTGGCGGCCCAATGCGTCGTCGCGGTTCTGAACGGCACGCCCGTGCCGCCCGAATGCGTCGTGGCAGACGGCCGCACCGCAAAAACCCTACCGAATGTCCGCGAATCCGAGCAACGCGGATAGGACGTGATCGATGCATCCTGAAACGCTCTATGGAAAGATGGTCGCCGGCCACACGGTCTCGCGGTTGGACGAGGACAACGTCCTGCTGTACGCGGACCTGCACATTCTGAACGAATATACGAGCCCGCAGGCGTTTGCCGGATTGCGCGCACGTGGAGTTCCGGTTGCCGTGCCCGGCCAGAATGTCGCAGTCGTCGACCATATCATCCCCACTCATCCGGTGAAGCATCGGACCATCGATGACCCGGCGTCGGCATTGCAAGCGACCAATCTCAAGCGAAATTGCAACGAATATGGGATTTCGCTATTCGACACGAACGACCCGCTGCAAGGGATCGAACATGTCATCGCGCCCGAATTGGGAATGATTCGGCCGGGCATGGTGGTGCTTTGCGGCGACAGCCACACGACCACCTATGGAGCGCTCGGTGCCTTGGGTTTCGGCATCGGCACGTCCGAAGTCGAGCACGTGCTCGCGACTCAGACCCTCGTCTACCGGCTTGCCAAGGACATGCGCATCCACATCGACGGAAGTCTGGCACTGGGATGCACGTCGAAGGACCTCATCCTGCACATTATCAATCGAATCGGCGCACAAGGGGCCCGCGGCTATGTGGCCGAATTCTGCGGAACCGGCATCGACGGCCTGTCAATCGAAGCGCGAATGACTGTTTGCAATATGGCGGTGGAGGCGGGCGCACGTGGAGCGCTCATTGCTCCCGATGAATCGGTGTTCCAGTACGTGCTCGACCGCGCGCTGGACATGCGCCCGCGGACGGCCGACGCCATCGAGATCTGGAAGCGGCTGAAATCGGATGCCAATGCACGCTTCGACGCCGAGCTGCAGTTCGATGCGGGTGACGTAGCCCCCCGCGTCACCTGGGGGACCAGTCCGGAACAGTCCATACCGATCGACGGAGTCATTCCCGACCCGACGGACGGGGACAATCCGAGCGCACGCAGCTCTCACGAAAGGGCGCTGCTCTATACCGGTCTGAAGCCGGGCACCTCTCTCGACGGGTTGCCGATCGATCGAGTTTTCATCGGTTCATGCACCAACGGGCGGATCGAGGATCTGCGGGCGGTCGCGCGATTGGTAGAAGGACGCAAAGTGCATGAGAAGGTGCGGGCTATGGTCGTACCAGGGTCCGGGACGGTACGCAAGCAAGCGGAGGAGGAGGGTCTGGCAGCGATTTTCATGGATGCCGGATTCGAATGGCGCCGACCGGGATGCTCGATGTGCCTGGCGATGAATGATGATGTGTTGAAGCCCGGTGAACGGTGTGCGTCCACGACGAACCGCAACTTCGAGGGACGCCAAGGACGCGGCGGCCGCACTCACCTGATGAGCCCGGCGATGGCCGCCGCCGCCGCGTTGAGCGGTTTCATCACCGATGTGCGCAAGATGGATCGGCTCGGTGTCTGAGCGAACTATCGAGGGGATTGCAGCGCCGTTACCGATCAGCAATCTGGACACCGACCAGATCATGCCGAAACAGTTCTTGCGCGGCATCGACAAGGCGGGACTCGACAAGGGATTGCTCTACGATCTTCGCTTCGACGCCACCCGCGAACCTCGACGCGGTTTCGTGCTGAACCGCTCGGAGTACGCCAACTGCTGCGTATTGATCGGGGGTGAGAACTTCGGCTGCGGCTCCAGCAGAGAGCATGCGGTTTGGGGCCTCTTGCAATACGGGATCAAAGCGATCGTCGCGCCGAGCTTCGGGGAAATATTCTATTCGAATGCGATGAACAACCGGTTATTGCTGGCGTCGGTGACGCAGGGCGCGGTGGACGGGATTCTCTCGGACGTTTCTAGCCCTCTGACCAACCGGGTGACGATCGATATTCACGATTGCATCGTGAGCAGCCGGAATCACGCCGCACATTTCAGTCTTTCCGCGCGACACCATCGGATGTTTATCGAGGGACTCGATCTGGTCGGCTCTTCGCTTGCGGAGCGCGGGGCGATCGCGGAGTTCGAGCAGCTGCACTGGGCGAAACAGCCTTGGCTCAAGGCAGTCGCAACCGTCACCCGCAACAGGCTGTCAGCCGACGACGACCAACAATAACTGCTCATTGCTCTAGTTAATCAATTATGGGAGCCCACCACATTATGGTGTCGATGCGAGCCGCAGTACTGGTCAGCTAGCGCACCCGGGAACTCTTCATCGGTCTGCTTGATCGCGATCCGGCGATCAGGATGTCGACGAGGCGGCGGGCGCTTTGCTCCCAGCCGGGCAGAGCAGTGATGTGAAATATCCCGACGAGCGTGCGGACGAAGTCCTCTGGGTGGGTGTCGGCGCGCAGATCGCCGCTGGCTATTGCGCGCTTGACGGAGGCAACGAAGGCGGTATGGATCAGTGAGCGGGCGCCTTCCATGAGTCGCATGGATCCGCCGGCGACGGTGTCCATCGCGGGAATGATGAGTCTCTTGCCGGCGACGTGTTCGATGAAAAGCAGCATCCAAGCGCGGAGGCCTTCGAGCGGCGGCATCGTGGCGGCGAAGCGCTGCTCTGCAGCAGCAAGTTTTTCCACTTCGCTGCGGTAGACCGCTTCGATGAGGGCGTCCCGGTTGGGAAAGTGGCGATAGAGCGTGCCGGGTCCGATGCCTGCCTGGCGGGCGATGTCGTCGAGACTGGCGGTGGCGCCGTCGCGGGTGAAGGCTTCCTTGGCGACCTCGAGGATGCGCTCGCGATTGCGCTGAGCATCAGCGCGGGGACGGCGCGCGGGCGGTGCTGGCGGAAGCTTCTTTTTCAGCATACGCAATTTTAAAACAATATTGAACCGGAGACAGTCTCCGGTTATCCTATTATTTGGAGAGTGTCTCCGTTTTAGCGGGCGGGGGCACGAGTGTCAATCCTGGCGCGGCCATCAGGGGCCGCGTCCTAACGGTAGGAGG
>JALYHU010000221.1 GCA_030776345.1 Pseudomonadota bacterium
AGGTGCCGCTATGCCGCCACGAGCCGCTGTGGCCGCGGGCGCCGCACCCGCAGCTCACGCGTCGCCGCCGGCTACGGGGCAACCCAACGGTGCGCGCGCACTGCCCAACGGCGCTGCGCCCCATGGCGGTCCTCCGAATGCCGCTGCGAACGGCCGGCCGGTAGCGCCGGCGGCTGCTGCACCGAAACCACAGCCGCCGAGGACACAGCCGCAAACCCAGCCATCGGTGCGACCACAACCCGCCAAGCCGCAGCCGGCGCAAGCGCAGCCGCGCAATGCCCCAAAGCACGAGCCGGAGCGAAAGCACGAGCCGGAGCGGTAAGCGCGGGGTCAGAACGACGCCCGCGACTCATCAAGGGTTAGGCGCACCTTCCACGACCGGTAGCTCGACGAAGCTGGAAGCGGAGCCGCCGTCGAAAATGTGGATGGTCGCCTGCTTGTAGTCGCCGGGTTTCGCAAAGAAGATGTTGTCGACGTAGGTTTGCGGATTTCGGTCGTACAGCGGAAACCACGTGGATTGCACCTGCACCATGATGCGATGCCCGGGCAAGAATACGTGATTGGCCGTGGGCAGCGCGAAGCGGTACACCTGCTTTTTGCCGGCGGGGATCGGCTTTGGGCTGCTCAACGAATCGCGATACCGGCCGCGCAATATATCGGCGGATACCATCAGCTGGTAGCCGCCCATCCTCGGGTCGCGCCCCACTTCGTCCGGATAGACGTCGATGAGTTTGACGACAAAATCACCGTCGGTACCGGAGGTGGAGGCGATCAGATTGGCAACGGGTTCGCCGCTTATTTTCAGCGCTTCCCGGAGAACGGGTGTGCTGAAGGCAAGGACGTCGGTGCGGGCCGCGGCATCCCGCTGATCGCTTACCAGCCACGTCTGCCAACTCGCCGCACCGGCATCCCCGCCGATGTGAATGGGACGCGGCAAGTAGGGAACGGGTTTGGCGGGGTCGGATACGTAGGATTCGAAGCTCGAACCGCCGCCCGGCGTGAAGCCCAGGTTGCCGTTCGGCTGCAAATAGACTTTTTTAGAATCGATGGCGCACGCGGAGGCACAGCCCATGGGCCAGCCGGGCAATGACAGCCAACGGTTACTGCCGGTTTCGAACGCAGTCACCGGTGCAATCGCGAGCGGCGGCGCATCGTCCTTGAGAAAATGATCCAGAAATGGACGCAGCACGTGCAGGCGAAAATACGCCGACGTATCGCTGCCGAATTCGATCGCACCGATGCGGCTGCCGTCCAGGCGCTGCTGATGGTGGAACCAAGGCCCCAGCACGAGGAAAAGCTGAGAAGTATCGACCGCGTGTTGCGCTTGCAAGGCCTTGTATAACGCAATATTGCCGTAGATGTCCTCTTGGTCCCATAGGCTGTGCACCAGCATGACGGGAACGGTGACGCCTTGCTTGGCGAGGATCTTGTCCATCGCCTGGTCCTGCCAAAAGGCATCGTACGCAGGATGTTGCATGAGTTTCACGGCGAAGCCTATTTGCTCCAGCCCGTGCTTCTGCGCCATGTCGCCCGCCGAACCGGCGGACAACCAAGTGTCATAGTCATCGTAATGATCGGCCCACCAGTTGAGCTCGCTGCCGCGCGTGGCTTCCTGATCGTGGGCATAGGTGAGACTGTCCTGGCGAAACGCTCCATTGTGGAACCAATCGTCGCCTCTCCAGCCATCGACCATGGCGTTGATGGGTACGGCGGCGCGCAGTGCCGGGTGCGGATGTACCAGCGCCATCAGTGAGGTGAAACCGTCATAGGAAATGCCCAGAATTCCGACTTTGCCGTTGGTCTCCGGCACGTTCTTCCCCAACCAATCGATGGTGTCGTAGGTATCGGTCGCGTGATCGATCGAGGTCGGATTCAGCGGTCCCTGTGCGCGCAGTTTGCTGCATTGCAAAGCGAGGCGCAACGGCAACTGGCGGTACACACATGTCCTTGCGAGGGCGCTGCCCAAGGGGCATGATCGCGGCAGGGTCCTATATTCCAAAGGTATCCCTTGATTGGAGACGTACCCTTGGCGATTCGAGTCAAACGGTATGCGCTGGCGTCGAGCAGGAGGGGGCACAGGCATGAATAGTTCACTATCCTTCACCGTCACCGATGGAGTCGCCACGCTCGCCATCCAGCGTCCAAGCGTCAGCAACGCCATCGACATCACCATCATTCGCGCCATGCATTTGGCTCTAGATCAAATTCAAAAGGGCGACAGCGGTGCACGCGCGGTGGTAATCACCGGCAGCAACGACGTGTTCTGCAGCGGCTTGGACCTGCATTCGGTAGATTTGAAAACCGCAGAGGCACGGCAACGCGCGCACTTCGAGATGCGCCGCTTCATGGACCCGCTGATCCTGAGATTGAGCGGGTTTCGTTTTCCCATCGTGGCTGCGGTGAACGGCGCCGCGGTGGGCGCGGGCATGAGTCTGGCCCTGGCCAGCGATATCATCATTGCCGGTGACGGTGCCTATTTTCTACCGTCTTTTGCGCGGCTGGGGCTGGTGCCCGATGCCGGCATCACATTTCACCTGGCGCGGCGCATCGGCGGCGGCCGCTCGCTGTCGTCGCTGATGCTTGCCGAGAAGATCGATGCGAAGACGGCGCATGCCTGGGGACTCGCGTACGCGGTGGTGCCGGACGCCGAGGTCGTGACGCGCGCACAGTCGGTTGCGCGGCGGCTCGCCACCGGCCCCTGCGCCGTTCTCGGTCAGATCCGCTCGCTGCATGCGTCCACGTTCGACAATTCCTTGCAAGATCAGTTGCGAGCCGAGCGAAGCGCTCAAGAGATGACCCTGGAAACTCACGATTGCGTCGAGGGCGTGCGTGCCTTCTTCGAGAAGCGGGAACCGAATTTTTCGGAACACTAGCTTGTCTTCGGACTCCTCGCGCTCTGTCCCGCCAGCGCGCGGCGTACCGCCGCGATGTCTTCAGGCGTCGTGCGGCAGCATCCGCCGATGAGCCGGGCCCCGGCGTCGTACCATGAGCGGGACTGATCGGCGAACGGTACATCCGCCTCGGATCCCAGCCAGCCCTTGCGCGTCGCATCGTAGAACTCGCCGGAATTCGGATAGGCAAGCAACGGTTTGTCGGTCTCGCGCGCCATGCGCCGCAGCAGTGAGCTCACGTAGTGCGGCCGCGTGCAATTCACGCCGATCGCTGTGATTTGCACGAAGGGCCGCAACGCAGCCGCACAAGCGCCCACGTCCTCGCCCTCGCAATTATGCATGCCGTCCTGGCAGGAAAAGCTGAGCCATGCCGACATCGCGGGAAACTCCTCCAGCAGGTGCGCAAGAACGAGCGCTTCGCGCAAACAGGGTATGGTTTCGAATGCCAAGAGGTCGGCGCCGGCCCCGGCGAGCACCTCCAGCCGCGGTCGGTGGAAGTCTCGCAGTCCCCTATCGCTGATCGCGTAGTGGCCTCGATATTCCGAACCGTCCGCCAGCATCGCGCCATACGGTCCGATCGAGGCTGCGACGAGCGGGCGCAGGCGCCGGTCGCGAGCGGCGGGGTCTCCACCGGCCGTGCCATCCCAAAATTCCTCTCGGGCTTCGCGGGCCAGCGTCACGGCGTCGCGCATCAAATGCGCCGCCGCAGCGTGGCCGATTCCGCGCCGCAGACACGCTTCGAAAGTCGCTTGGTAGGTCGCGGTGGTGGCCACATCGGCGCCGGCCTTGAAATAATCCACATGCACGGCGCGGATCAGCTCGGGCTGCTCGATGAGATATTTCGCCGACCAGAGCGGGTCGAACAGATTGGCGCCGCGACGCTCCAGTTCGGTCGCCAGGGCACCGTCGAGCACCAAGGCGGGCTGCGTCCTCAAAAATGCTTCAAGCGGATTTTGCATGGGTCCGCCGCCGCAATCCGCTGCGGCCGCTTGGACCGCTGAGCTTTCTGGGTCCGCTGAGAAAGGGACTTCCGGCGATGAAGTAGCGCAAGCGCGCATCGGCGCCCTTGGTGAGGCCGATGCGGATGCTCTGCCCGATCGAATCGACGCTGGCGCCGTCGCTGCCTATCCACAAACATCCGGCGGAGAACAAATCGATGCCGTCGTGCGTGAGGTCTACCTGCATGGCCGCCGTCAATCGGCCGGGTCCGCGTGCCAGATCGTTGAGCCGAAGCGCCGTGCGCCCGAGCCGCATGTGCTCGATTCCGGCAAGCGGCTCGAGGGCGCGCAACAGCACACCGGCGCCGGTTCCGCGCTCCTCGCCTGAAACGTTGAGCAGATACGAAGTCCCGTAGCATAGGTAAACGTAGGCGTGACCGGCCTCCAGGAACAGGGAACGATTTCGCGGTGTCATGCCGCGGAAGGCATGGCAGGCCGGATCGCCTTGCAGATAGGCCTCGGTCTCGACGATACGGCCCACCAGCGCGCTGCCGTTCAATTCGCGAACCAGCAATTTGCCGAGCAGAAAGCGCGCCAGCGCCACGGTGTCCCGAGGAATTGCGGAACGCTGCAGCGGCAGAATTGGCGCACGCGCGGTTTCGGGTACCCAGACTGGCGACTCGACGGCGATCGGAGCGCTCCTTAACTTCCACGGCCGCACTGCGGCGATGCTAATCTGCAAAATCATTCAATCTCGAGATTATCGTGACGCTTCGCTCGCCGTTCAAGCCCGATTCAGCCGTACTGCCCGTCGCCTTGCTGATCGTGGCGATGTTCAGCTTCCAGCTGGGCGCCGCTATTGCCAAGCAGATGTTTCCGATCGTCGGAGCAGCCGGAGCGACGGCGCTCCGATTGGGGCTCGCAAGCCCGATGCTGCTCGCGGTGTGGCGACCATGGCGCATTCGACCCAGCGCACGCGAAGCGCGCTCCATCATCATTTACGGCGTGGCGATGGGTTGGATGAACCTTTTCTTCTATTTGTCGTTGAATCGGATACCGCTGGGCATTTCAGTGGCCTTGGAATTTACGGGGCCTCTGGCGGTGGCGATTGCAACATCGCGGCGCGCCGTCGATTTCGCTTGGGTGGTATTGGCGGCTTTGGGATTGCTCGCGCTCTTGCCGCTGGGGCCCGAGCGGGGCGCGCTCGCCTCCGCGCCATTGGATCCGATCGGCATCGTATACGCGCTGGCGGCGGGCGTGTGTTGGGCACTGTATATCGTGTACGGCCAGAAAGCGGGAAACGCACATGGTGGCCAGACGGCGGCATTGGGCACCTTGGCCGCGGCCCTCGTCGTCGTGCCTTTCGGCATCGCTCAGGCCGGCACGGCGCTGCTGTCGCCCGCCTTGTTGCCGGCGGCATGCGGGGTCGCCCTATTGTCGAGTGCGCTGCCGTACTCGCTCGAGATGTACGCGATGACTCGCCTGCCCACTCGCACGTTCGGTGTGCTGATGAGCGGCGATCCGGCACTGGCCGCATTGTCGGGACTCGCCTTTCTGGGGGAGACGTTGAGCGTCATCCAGTGGAGCGCGATCGCGAGTATCATGCTCGCGTCCGCGGGCAGCGCCGCGACGGGCCGTGCGCGGTCGTCAACCGATTAGGTTGATCGCGAGGTACAGTACTGCGGCACCGATCAGCGTCATGGCCGTGGTGAGGAATTTCGGATGCGCGTGATAGCTCTCCGGGATCAAATCGCTGGCGCCGATGTACAGAAAAAAGCCGCCGAACAGAGCCAGCGTCACGCCGAAACCAGCGCTCGGCAGGACGAAAAAAAAAGTCGACACGATTCCGAACACGGGCGCCGCCGCATCCACGAATAGCCAGCGAAACGCCTCGCGGCGCTCGCCGCCATTCTTCAGGATGACGTTCATCGTGTTGATTCCGTCGGAGAAATCGTGCGTCAGGACCGCGATGGCCACGATGATGCCGACGACTCTCGAGGTTTGAAATGCCAAGCCGATGGCGATGCCGTCCATAACGCTGTGAATACAGAGTACCGAGGCCGTAAAGCCGCCGCGGTGAGCGGCATCACCGTGAAAAGAGAGAATTCGGTCGAGTACCAGGTAGGACAAGAATCCCAGCGCGGTCCAGGCGAGAATCTGCGTGGGGCTGTGGAACCTCATGCCTATATCGATGGCCTCGGGAAGCAAATCGAAGAAGGCCACGCCTATGACCGCTCCAGCGCTGAAGCCCAAAATCAAATGCAATTTGTCACGCAGCTCGAGAGCCAGCAGGCCGCCTGCCAAGGTACTCACGAATGCCGCGGCGGCGATGACGGTCAGTAGCACGAGTCGATCGTTTCCGCGGTTGCGCGCAGAATTCCCACGTGGCGCGGCCGGCGGAGTATATTGCTCTTCATCAGAACCTATGGTTATTTCGTTATTTCGTGGGAGGCAACGTGAGTTACGACACCTATCATAAACGTAAAATAGGGCAGCACGTGCTGAAGCCTGAAACCCAGATGATGGGCTATGGCTACGACCCGACGCTTTCCGAAGGGTCGCTCAAGCCGCCCATATTCCTGACGTCCACGTTCGTGTTCAAGACCGCTCAGGACGGCAAGGATTTTTTCGACTACACGTCGGGGCGCCGTGAACCTCGCGCGGGGCAAACATCCGGACTCGTCTACTCGCGCTTCAACAATCCTAATCTGGAAGTACTCGAGGATCGGCTGGCGCTGTGGGAAGAGAGCGAGGCCGCCGCAGTGTTTTCCAGCGGGATGGCCGCGATTTCGACGGCGTTGTTGACGTACGTCCGCCCTGGCGACGTGATTTTGATGAGTCAGCCGCTGTACGGCGGCACCGAGACGCTGATCGAAAAAACTTTTCCGCTGTTCGGCGTCGGCGCCGTGAGTTTCACGGAAGGGTGCGACCGCGAGGCCGTTACGGAAGCAGCGGCGCGCGCCTCGGCCAAAGCCGAGGAAAGCGGCGGCCGGGTTTGCCTCATCATGACCGAAACGCCGGCGAATCCGACCAACAGCCTGGTCGATCTGACGTTGCTGAGCGAGGTGTCCGCACAGATCGGCAAACGACAAGGGGGCGAGCGGCCGCCGGTGGTCGTGGACAACACATTCTTGGGCCCCGTGTTCCAGCGGCCGCTCAAGTTTGGAGCGGACCTGGTCATCTATTCGCTGACCAAGTATGTCGGCGGCCACTCCGATCTGGTTGCCGGCGGTGTCGTCGGCGCCCGCGAGCTCGTCGGCCCGATCAAAAAACTGCGCGGTGCCTTGGGAACCCAACTCGATCCGAACACGGCGTGGATGATCATGCGTTCCATGGAGACCTTGTCCTTGCGCATGCACAAATCGGCGCAGAATGCCGCATTGGTGGCACAGTTCCTGCGCACTCATCCCAAGATTGCCGCGGTGAACTATCTCGGCTTTCTCGCGGCCGATGATCCGCGCCGCGCAGTGTTCGAGCGGCAATGCGAAAGCGCGGGCTCGACTTTCGGGTTCATGGTCAAAGGGGGCGAAGCGGAAGCGTTCAGATTGCTCGATGCACTGCAAGTCATCAAATTGGCGGTCAGTTTGGGCGGGACCGAGTCGTTGATCTCTCATCCTGCGAGCACGACCCACTCGGGTCTGCCGAAAGAGACTCGGGATCGCATCGGCATCACGGATGCACTGATCCGCATTTCCGTGGGTATCGAAGATGCCGGCGATTTGATCGCCGACCTGGGTTCCGCACTGGATGCGGTTTGATGAACTTCGGTTCGCTAGAGAGACTTCGACACGCCGGCGAAGAACCCGCGGCGCGGCCCGAATTGCGGCGCGCCGACGCCGACGCCGGTGCCGTTGCGGATTTCGTACACTTTATCCAACGCGTTGATGACATCGAGGCGTGCGGTGAGGGTTCCGGCGTTGTCCAGATGAAAGACATGGCTTGCGCCCAGATTGACCTGCGTGTAGCTGGGCAGGTGGTCGCCGTTCGGAACCACGCTGCCGTCGGCGCGCGTCAGGCTGGCGCGCAGGCCCGTACCCACCAGAAAATCAGCGCTGAAGCGCGTGTCCTTCCGCAATAGGTAGGAGGCGCCCCCCGAGGCCGTGAATCGCTGTTCGTGGTCCAGATCGATGTAATGGGTTGCCACGTAGCCGAGGCTGGCCGGGGCAAAGTTGTACTGTGCGGAGGCGAAGGTTTTCCCCTTGGCGCTTTGCCCGGCCAGATTCAAATAGGCTGAAAACGCTTCCACCGTGTAGTTCGCCGTGAGTTCCGCCCCGTATTGTTTGCCGTTCACGTAGTTGAAAGGCGTGAGGATGATCGGTGCCCCGAACTGCCCCTCGTCGATCAAGTCGTGCGATTGTTTGTAGTAGGTATCCAGACCCACCGTGAAACGCGAGATTTTTTGCTGCATGCCGAGATCATAGTAGTTGGCTTGTTCCGCTTTGGGGGTATCGGCAACGGTCAGCGCGGGTCCGAAGGTGGTGTTGACGAACTTGGAGACGGTCTCACTGCCCACCAGTTCGAAGGGTGGGGGCGAGAGATAGTGCGCATAGCCGCCGTGTACGATGGTACCGGGCAGCGCCTGCCAGATCGCATTGACTCGAGGACTCGCCTGGTGAGCGCTCGTGAAAGCAGTGAAACGATCGAAGCGTAAACCGTAATTGACAGTGACTGTGGGTACGACTTTCCATTCATCCTGCAGGTACGTGCTTTCGATCCATTCGGTCTTCCCGCCGTCATCGACGATCGACAGAGGAATATCGTTGGCTTGAGTTCCGTTGCTATCGAGGCCGATGACCTGCGAGGTAGTCAGGCTCTTCGAGTGATCGCTCTGCAAGAAAACGCCGGTGCGCAGCGTGTGCGCGTCGCCGAGCTTGTAAGCACCATCGGACTGCAGGGCGTAGGCAACATTCTGTTTGTAGGCATTTTGGGCCACGCCGTTGTACAGCAAGTCACCCAGCGGGTCGGGCGTGAAGGTGAGACTCGAATAGCGGGCGGTCACCGAGGTTTGCACGTCGAATGCGCCCTCGGAATGCTGCCAACTCCCGATCGCAAAATGGTTGATCTCGCGCTGATTTTCGTTGAGATTTTCGCTCGGATACGTCGTCCGTCCGTCGACGATCAGCGGTGATCCGCTGGTAGTGAGGATTCCCGGCTGTCCGCCCGCTCGATCGGGGATTTGGAACTTGCCGGTGGATGTACTCAAGACGATGCTGAGCCGGTCGGTTTCACTGAGAATGTCCTCGAAATATCCGAAGCCGTGGTATTGGGTGGTGTGATCGTGGATCGGGTTCGACCGCCCGTCGGGAGACTCGATCCCGAGATCATTGCGCAAGAAGTCGCCCGAGACGAAGTAGTTGATGTTGCCGTGGGAGCCGCCGTAGTTGATGCTGGGTGCCACTTCGCCATGGCTGCCGCCATAGAGGGATAACGTGCCGCCCGGATCGATCGCGCCGCTCTTGGTCTTCAGGTCGATGATCCCGGCGGTCCTCAATCCGTACTCCGCCGGCAGTGCACCGGTTACCAGCGTCAGCGAGGAAATCAGCCGCGGGTCCAGCGACTGACCGAACACACTGATGCCTTCGGGCAGGATGATGCCGTTCAGCCGATATTGCAGGCCGTTGTGCTCGCCGCGCACGTGGAATTGCCCGAACGAATCCTGGGCGACGTCGGGTGCCTGCATGATGACCTGATTCAGAAGTTGGTTGTCGCCGCCCGGAGCGGCCGCGATAGCTGCCTCGTCGATGACGTACGTCGAGGCGCCGGTCTGCGTCTGGATACTATTGCGCGCGTCGTCCAAGTGCTGAGCAATCACGGTGATGGGATCGAGCGTCGGGCCCGAATCATTGCTCGCCTCGGCGGATGCCGGCCGCAAGGCCGCAATGGACAAGGCAAAAAACAGCGCCGCCGGCGCCGGCAGGGGTCTAACAGTCAACATGGAAATGAGCTCCTCGAAAGGCATACACGCTGCCGCCTCATGCGGCGAGACCGGCCGATGAGGCCGCAAATCTCGAAGGTTAGAGCGTGTCCGGCGGAGCGCGGGAGCGGAAGGCGAGGGTTAAACTGCGATCGACGAGTGAGCGGTTACCGGCCCGTGCCGCGAGGCTGCGGCATGGGCGATGAATGCAATGCAGCGTCGTAGGACCGCCGGCGGCGGACAGCAAGGGTGCAAATGCCAGGCAGTCATTGCAGGTATCGTGACTGCTCGGCGCCGACTGGTGTGTTGACATGGATCCCAGCATCGAGTCATGCGAGTAGGCATGGGCCATCGCTCCAAGCTGGGCGATGAGCAGTGCGATCGCGGTGATGAACGCGACGCGCAACTCGAAGTGACGGGGAAGCCTTGTCAGGACGGTGACCTGCTGCAACGGAGGCCCGATGCTAGCACCCCCGCGTCGAACTGGGAAATGCCCCCGCAGGGGCCTTAGGACGGCTTCGTGTGCACCAAAAGGCTCGAACTGCGTTGTAATCGTTGGGTCATAGTCCTTATGGGTTCACAATGCGCTAAGGGCGGCGGGCCGCAGCGGGTTATGGAGAGAGTCATGAATATCAAGGGTCGGCGCTTCATCACGGCGGCAGGTGTTTTGGCGGCGGCGCTGGCGGTTGCCGCGCCAGCCATGGCCCAGCATGGCGGCGGCCATAGCGGCGGCGGCGGTGGCGGCCACTTTGGGGGCGGAGGTGGTCACGCTTCAGGCGGTGGCGGTGGCGGTGGCGGTCGCGCCGCGGGCGGCGCCCATTTCGCTGAGCCGGCCCATTTCGGTGGCGGCGCCCGCGTCGGCGGCGGGCCGGGTTTTCGGGGGTATGGGGCGGGG